>NZ_CATKQM010000058.1:0-21181 GCF_949768225.1 Pseudomonas sp. IT-P44
AAGCGCTTTGGTTACTTTGGGGCTTTTCCAAAGTGACTCGCCGTAAGGGCGAAACCAATAGCCGCCGCGACCGCAGAAACGGATATGTACACCAACAAAGTTTTACGCTCATCGCGCTATACCCATGCGCCCGAGAGGTACCTCCTTGGAGGAATAGGCTCATCAAGGATTCCGGTTCAGGCTTGGGCCCATACCCTCATCTACGGGAAAACCTGGACATGGCCCATCTGGCGCAACGCACATTTGAACCCCTGAACATTGCCGTGCTGACCATCAGCGATACACGCACCTTCGACACCGACACCTCGGGACAGACCCTGACCGATTTGCTGCAAACCGCCGGGCATGTATTGATCGATCGTGACCTGGTCAAGGACGATATCTATCAGATCCGCGCCACCGTTTCCCGGTGGATCGCCGACCCCGAAGTACAAGTTGTGCTGATGACCGGCGGCACCGGTTTCACCGCTCGCGACAACACGCCGCAAGCTGTCCTGCCGCTGCTGGACAAACACGTGGAAGGCTTCGGCGAATTGTTCCGCCAGGTGTCCCTGGAGGAAATCGGTATGTCCAGCCTGCAATCCCGGGCACTGGCCGGCATGAGCAACGGCGTGCTGGTGTGCTGCGTACCCGGTTCGCCGGGTGCCTGCCGGACGGCCTGGAACAAGATCCTGCTCGAACAACTGGACAGTCGCACCGGCCCCTGCAATTTCGCCCCGCATTTGAAGCCTCAGGCCCAACGCAACATTGATGCCTGCGAGACACGCTCATGACCGGCCGGGTGTGCGACCTCGGCAACCTGATGCCGGTGGACGAGGCCATCAGCCGCCTGCTCGATCAGGCACCGCCGCCGCCCCTGGTGCAAATGATCCGCCTGGATCAAGCGATGGGGCGCGTGCTGGCAGCGGATATCCATTCCCCGGTGAACCTGCCGGCCTGGGACAACAGCGCCATGGACGGTTACGCCCTCAGGGCCGTCGACCTGCCCGAGGAGGGTGGCTGGCTGTTGATCGGCGGGCGAATTGCGGCGGGGGATCAGGCGTGCGCACCGTTGCTCGCGCAGCAAGCGGTGCAGATTTTTACCGGTGCACCCTTGCCTCCAGGCGCCGACACCGTCGTGCCGCAAGAGCGTTGCCGGATCGACGGCGAGCGTGTCTGGTTGCCGCCCGCAAGCGTTGGCGATCACGTGCGCAAAGAGGGTGAAGAAGTTCGTCGCGGGCACCTGCTGCTCAAGGCGGGAAAGCGCCTGCGCGCTCAGGAAATCGGGTTGCTGGCTGGCGCCGGAATTGCGCGGATCGAAGTCTATCGACCGTTGCAGGTGTGTTTGCTCAGCAGCGGCAATGAACTGCGCGAGCCGGGCGATCCCTTGGCGCCGGGACAGATCTACAACAGCAATCGCTACTGCCTGGCGGAGCTGTTGCGTGGCTGGGGCGTCGAGGTGCATGACTACGGCGTGATGGCCGATGAGCTGGCGGCCAGTCGGCACGCCTTGAGCCTGGCGTCGTCGGAATGCGACCTGTTGCTGAGCAGCGGCGGCGTTTCGGTCGGCGAGGAGGATCATCTCAAGCACGCCATCGAGGAACTGGGCAGCATCGATTTCTGGCGCATCGCCATGCAGCCGGGTAAACCGCTGGCCTTTGGCGAAGTGGCGGGCAAACCGTGGATCGGCGTGCCCGGCAATCCTTCGGCGGCATTGATTACCGCGTTGGTGGTGGTGCGACCGTTCTTGCTCCGGGCCCAGGGTATGACGGACGTGATGCCACGGCCACTGGCCGTGCCAGCCGGGTTCGACTGGTTGCAACGCAACAAGCGTCGGCAATACCTGCGAGCCAGGTTGACGCCCGGCGCTGGCGGCCAGTTGAGCGTGGAACTGCACCCTCAGCAAAGCTCGGCGATGTTGACGGCCGCGTGTTGGGCTGACGGGCTGGCTGTGATCGACTGCGAGCAGCAAGTGCTCAAGCACGACAACGTGATGTTCCTGTCCTTTGCCGACCTGATGCAGTGAGGGCAATTGATTGCCGTCAAGGCAGTGCCTGCCGGTCTGGCTAGACTGGCAGCGCCGCTTTTTTCATGAGGATTACCCATGCAACTGGTCTGCCCGGCAGGGAACCTGCCTGCGCTCAAAGCGGCGGTGCGCCAAGGCGCCGATGCCGTTTATGTCGGTTTTCGCGATGACACCAACGCCCGGCATTTCGCGGGGCTGAACATGGACGATAAACAGTTCGACGCCGCCGTCGCCCACATCCGTCAGCATCAACGCAAACTCTATGTCGCCGTCAACACCTACCCGCAACCCAAGGGCTGGGAGCGCTGGCAGCGGGCGGTGGACCGTGCTGCCGATTTCGGTGTGGATGCGCTGATCGCCGCCGACCCCGGGGTGCTCAACTATGCCAGCCAGCGCCATCCGCAACTGGCGTTGCACCTCTCGGTCCAGGGCTCGGCGACCCACGCCGCCGCGTTGGCGTTTTACGCGCAGCGCTACGATATTCGGCGCGCCGTGCTGCCACGGGTGTTGTCATTGGCGCAGGTGCGCCAGGTGGCCGCCAGCAGCCCAGTGCCCATTGAAGTCTTCGGCTTCGGCAGCCTGTGCATCATGGCCGAAGGGCGTTGCCACCTGTCGTCCTACATCACCGGCGAGTCACCGAACCTGTGCGGCGTCTGTTCGCCGGCCAAGGCGGTGCGCTGGAGCGAGGACGCCGAAGGGTTGAGCGCACGGCTCAGTGAAGTCCTGATCGACCGCTACACCCCCGACGAACCGGCCGGTTACCCGACCTTGTGCAAAGGCCGCTTCCTGGTCGACGGAAAACGCTTTCATGCCCTGGAAGAACCCACCAGCCTCGACACCCTGGACCTGCTGCCGGAGCTGACGGCCATCGGCGTCGAAGCCGTGAAAATCGAAGGCCGCCAACGTAGCCCGGCTTATGTCGAGCAAGTCACCCGGGTCTGGCGCGCCGCGCTGGATGCCCATCGCGGTGCGCCGGGTGCTTTTCGGGTCAAGGAAGAATGGCGTCAGGTGCTGGCCGGGTTGTCCGAGGGCAGCCAGACCACCCTGGGTGCTTATCATCGATCATGGCAATGAGGGGACGCGACATGAAGCTCAGCCTGGGACCGGTCCTGTTTTATTGGGACAAGGAGCAACTCAGCAACTTTTACGCCGAGATGTCGGCCATGCCCCTGGACGTGATTTACCTGGGGGAAACCGTGTGCTCGAAACGCCGGGCCTTTTCACTGGATCAGTGGCTGGGACTGGGGCGCGAGTTACAGGAGTGCAGCCGGGCGCAGTTGGTGATCTCCAGCCTGACGCTGATCGAAGCAGCGTCGGAACTTTCCAGCCTGCGCCGCCTGTGTGACAACGGCCAACTGCTGGTGGAGGCCAATGACATGGGCGCGGTGCAGTTTCTCGCCGAGCGCCAGTTGCCGTTCGTGGGTGGCCCGGCCCTCAACCTGTACAACGGCCACTCGCTGGCGCAACTGCTCGACTGCGGAATGACCCGCTGGGTGCCGCCCGTGGAGTGTTCGGCGACGCTGATCCGCGACGTGATCGGGCAGGTCCGTGAACTGGGCCGAGCGGTGCCGGAAGTTGAAATTTTCGCTTATGGGCATCTGCCCCTGGCCTATTCCGCACGCTGTTTCACTTCCCGTGCGGAAAACCGGCCCAAGGACGACTGCCAGTTTTGCTGCATCAACTACCCCGACGGCATGGCGCTGACCAGCCAGGAAGGGCAGCCGCTGTTTACCCTCAACGGTATTCAAACCATGTCGGCCGAAGTCACCAATTTGCTCGCCGATTATTCCGGGCTGGTGGACTGCGGCGCCGATCTGTTGCGCCTGAGCCCGCGTGCGCAGGGCATGGCCGAGGTGATTGACAGTTATCAGCGGGTTCGTTCGGGCGAGACACCGCCGCTGTTTGTCGAAGGGTGCAATGGCTACTGGCATGGCCAGGCCGGCATGTTGCGCGTCGAGGAGGTTGGCCTGTGCTGAACCGAAAAAAGTGGCTGCTCAAAGGTGCCGACCGGTTGTTGCCGCTGGTGCGTCGGGTGCCGTTTGCTGTGCAGCGCCTGGCGTTGCAGCAGGCGCTCAATCGTTGCCTCGCCGAGCCGTTGCGTGATGGTGAGTTTGAGGTGTTGCGCGGGCGTTGGTTGTGTTTGCGGATTCCGGATCTGGGGTTGTCCTGGTACTTGACGCTCAATCGTCAGGGGTTGCGGATTGCTGAGCATGCTACGGCGGCGGTGACGATCAGCGGGAACTGGCGTGAGTTTTTACTGTTGGCCAGTCGTCAGGAGGATCCTGATACGCTGTTTTTTCGTCGGCGTCTGGTGATTGAGGGCGACACAGAATTGGGGTTGGCGTTGAAGAATTTGATCGATAGCCTTGATCCTGATGTGTTGCCGGTCTGGTTGTGGCGGAATCTGGAGCGGGCGGGGAAGGGGTTGGCGGCGGGGTGATCGACATTGCTTGCCGGCGATGGTTGTGTGTCGAGTTTTTTGATGGTGTACATATCCGTTGCTGCGGTAACGGCCGCTTATGGTTTCGCCCTTACGGCGAGTCCCTTTTCCAAACGCCGAAAAGGAACCAAAAGGCTTTTCCCCTGACGTACGGTGGCTCGCTAATGCTCGCCATGCCCTCGCTCCGGTCCTGCTCCGTGGGCCCGCCGCGATCGGCCATCCCTGGCCGTGCGCGGCTAACCCGGCATCCATGCCGGGTTGCCCACTGCGCAGAACCTCCACTCGGCCTTCCGACGGGGCAGATCAAAATCAAAAGCCAAAGCAAAGCAAAAACGAGGCGGCCTGCCAGCCGACCTGGCTCTATGATCGTACGCATTCCCCTGTAGGAGCCGGCTTGCTGGCGATAGCGTTCGTCCAGTCAATTAAATATGTTGGCTGACCCACCGCCATCGCCAGCAAGCCGGCTCCTACAGTTGATCGGTGTCATGCCCGCGTATCGGATTCGCATGACGATGCTGCAGGGGCTTTGTGGTTGATCTGAGATGTCAGGCGTACACATTCCCTGTAGGAGCCAGCTTGCTGGCGATGGACGTCAACGATAACGCGGGCTGTCTGAATGAACGCGTCGCCCAGACGCTTTTCGCCGGCAAGCCGGCTCCTACAGGGATCGCGTGCGCTTTTGATTTTCACCACTCATCAGGCCGAGCGTTAGCTCGCCTTCAGCTTTTGATCTGGACGCACCGCCCCCTCGAGAGGCCGAGTGGAGGTTCTGCGCAGTGGGCAACCCGGCATGGATGCCGGGTTAGCCGCCCCCGGCCATGGATGGCCGATGGCGGCGGGCCCACGGAGCAGGACCGGAGCGAGGGCATGCCGAGCCTTAGCGAGGCACCGAACGAAAGGGGCAAGAGCGCTTGGTTACTTGGGGCTCTTCCAAGTGACTCGCTGTAAGAGCGAAACCAATATCAGCCGTTACCGCAGGAATGGATATGTACACCTGAACGAAAATGATCGGCTACCAGGCCGCTATCGCCAGCAAGCCAGCTCCTACAGGGAATGTTCGCTGCCCTCAAGCCCGGCTTACATGCTGCCGGGTATCACTGACAATCAACCCCCTGATCCCCTCAAACAACTCATCGCTCTGCGCCTCGGTGCAATCCTCGCCATAACGCTTACGCAACCCGTAATGACTCAGAATCAAATGCACATCCGCATGCAAACCATGCTGCTTCAGACAGTTCTCGACACATTGCAGCGGGCAACCATCCAGCGCAAAAATCCGCCGCCCCGACCGCGCCTTGTTGACCAGCGCGGCCACATGCCCGCCGACACCGGCAATGCAGGACATTTCAGCAACGCCACTGCGATCCAGGCGCACAGCCAATGTGTTGGCCAGTTGCGCAACATTGGAACAGCCGGAACAGGCATAGACCAGAGGCAAAGTCGAAGGGGGCATTGATGCTCTCCGTTGATGGGGTGTTCAAGTGTGCAAGGCACAGGGCATTGCGCATTGATGGCAGTCAATTCCGGTTACTGGAACGCCGCCAGGTCCTCTTCCGCGAGGATGCTGATGTGGCGTCGCTCCATGGCG
Organism: Pseudomonas sp. IT-P44; assembly: GCF_949768225.1. Taxonomy (NCBI): domain Bacteria; kingdom Pseudomonadati; phylum Pseudomonadota; class Gammaproteobacteria; order Pseudomonadales; family Pseudomonadaceae; genus Pseudomonas; species Pseudomonas sp. IT-P44. The sequence continues at coordinate 6,034 of NZ_CATKQM010000058.1, forward strand.
ATCAGGCCGCTGTCCACCAGGCGATGCAAAATCCGCGAAAAGGTTTCCGGCTGAATCCCCAGCTTCGACGCCACCAGGCGTTTGGACATCTGCAAGACAATCTGGCCGGTGACCGGGTTGCGTTCCTGAAACAGGAAATTGATCACCCGACGGCTCGCGCTCGCCATGGTCAAGGTGTCGATGTCCCGCAGCCGCAAGTGCAGGTGCACGCTCATACTCGCCAGAATCGCCAGGCAGACTTTCGGCTGGTCCTCCAGCGCATTGCGATAGTGGGTGCCCTCGATGCTGACCAGCACGCTGTCCTTCAACGCGGTGGCGCTCACCGGGTAGAGCCGGGCCTGGCTGAACAGCAGCGCTTCGGCAAAGGTTTGCCCGGGCTGGATGATCTCCACCAGGTTTTCCTGGCCTTCGCCAGTGAGCCGGTACAACTTGACCTGGCCGCTGACCAGCAGAAAAAAGCGTTTGGCCGGATCGCCCTGATGCATGAGCGTGCTGTGACAGGGCAGGCGCTTGAGCATGGCCAGGGCACAGACTTCCTCGAAGACTTTCTCCGGCAATTGGCTGAACAGATGATGACGGCGCAACGTTAAAACGATGGAAGGGTGGGTCAGCATGGCGTACCTCCGCTGACGGTCATAGTAGAGAGCGCAGGCCGGTTGACCTATGCCTCTGCAGGCCTACCTCCAAGGAGGCATGGCCGTCAGCCCGCACTGCGCAGATGCTCCATGGCCCACACCGCCGCCTCGACCCGCGAGCGCAAACCGAGTTTGTGCAGCAGGTTCTTGACGTGAACCTTGACCGTCCCTTCGGTGATGCCCAGCTTGTGCCCGATGACCTTGTTGCTGAAGCCGCTGGCGATGGTTTTCAACACCTGGCGTTCGCGGTCGGTCAGTTCGACCACCGCCTGGCGTGGCGGCGAGCGCAACGCCTGGGCCATGACCTGGGTCAGGCCGGGGCTGATGACCAATGCACCGTCCAACGCTTCGCGGATGTACTGGATCAACAGTTCGGGCTCCATGTCCTTGAGCAGATAACCGTCGGCATCCAGGCGCAGCGCGTCGCGAATATCGTCTTCGGCGTCCGACACGGTGAACAGCAACACCTTTCCGGTGTAGTGCATCGCGCGCAGTCGACGCAGGGTTTCAATGCCGTTCATTTGCGGCATGTTGTTGTCGAGCAACACCAGGTCCGGTTGCAGCGGTTCGATCAGGCTGAGCGCTTCCTCGCCATGGTTGGCTTCGCCGACGATCAGGAAGTCATCTTCCAGTTCGAGCATTTGGCGGATGCCGCGACGCATCATGGGATGGTCGTCTACCAGCAGGATTCTATGGTGTGGGGACGGGTTCATGTGACGCTACCTTCTGTGTGCTGTCCGAGAAATTCCGGGTGGAATTCCAGTTGGACGAGGGTGCCTTGAGGCTCCCTGGAAAATATGTGCAAGTGGCCGCGCAAGCTCCGCGCCCGCTCATCCATGATGTTCAGGCCGTGATGTTCGCGCTGGTCGACGTCGCCGCTGAAGCCGCGTCCGTCATCCTCGACCGACAGCCTCACGGTTTCGCCGTCCTGACGCAGTTCCAGCCAGGCGTTTTGCGCGTGGGCATGGCGCAGGCAATTGGAAAGCGCCTCGCGGGTGATCTGCAGGATGTGGATCTGCTCGCTGGCCGAGAGCTGAAAGGCCAGCGCATCGACGTGCAGGTGCACCTGGAATTCGCCACGACGGGAGAATTCTGCGGCAGTGTCCTTGAGCTCCTGCACCAGCCCGGCATCGTGAATCTGCAGGCGGAAAGTGGTCAGCAGTTCGCGCAATTGGCGGTAGGCATTGTTCAGTCCTTCGCGCAATTCGGCGGTGACGTTTTCCAGGGTCTGCACCGGTTCGCCACGGCGCATCAGGGTCTGCATGCGGCTGACTTGCAGCTTCATGTAGGACAGGGCCTGGGCCAGTGAGTCGTGCAGTTCGCGGGCGATGATCGTGCGCTCTTCCAGCAACAGTAACCGATGATCCTGTTCCCGTTGGCGCTTGAGTGAGAGCGAAGTGCCGATCAGGTTGGCCAGGGCCTGGATCAGTTGGGTTTCCCAGGCTTGCGTAGGGTGGCCGTCGACAAAGTAAGCCTTGAGTTCACCCAGTTCGCTGCCCTGGTTGCTGATGCTGAAGGATTGCGGCCTCGCGTCGTGGTGTTTCTGGCACGTGGCGCAATCGCTGCTGGCGCAGACGTCGCGGATGTTGGCGCCATGCAGGGCGATCAGTTGCTGGGCAGGTGCCTGCGCCTGGCCCTGCAAACACAGCGACAGGCGCAAGCCCGGCAGGCGTTGCTGGAAGCGTCGGATCAACTCGTCCAGCCCTTCGGCATTGGCCAGGCGCGTGGCCAGGCTGCGGCTGCTTTGATACAGCAGCTCCAGCGCAGCGTTGGCCTGTTGCAGGTTCAGGGTTTTTTGCCGGACCTGACTTTCCAGCGTGCGGTGCGACTCTTCTATCGTTTCGGCCATGGCGTTGAAGCTTGTGGCCAACTGGCCCAGTTCGTCCTGGGACTGATGGTTGACCCGCACCTTGAAATCACCGCGTCGAAAGCGCTGGGTTGCGTCCACCAATTCCTTGAGGGGCGTGACGACGCCGTACTGCAACTCGTACAAACCTATCAGCAGGACAATCATGGTGGTGAACAGCGCCATGCCCTGGATCACTTGTTGCCAGCCCTGCTTTTGCTCGCTCTGGCGCTGGAGCAGGCTGACGAACTGGTTCAGTTGCTCAACGAACGGCCGCGCCTGGGCTTGAAATGCCACGGCATCGCCGCGTTCCAGCGCCGGGCGCAACGCTTCGTTCCATTGTTGCTGGAGTTGCCTATAGCTGGTTTGCAACGCGGTGGTCGGGCCATCTTCCAGCACGGCCTTGAGTGACTGGCTGTCGAGGCGACGTTGCAGGCTGTCGGTGATGCCGATGATTTCTTCATCGGTGGCACCGGCGGCGAGTTTCCAGCTCAGGTGGTAGGTTTCCATGCGCACCGAACCCGCGGTGTTGATGGCGGCGGCATCACCCTGGCTGAACCAGGCGATCAACCCGGCGCTCAACGAGCTGGCGAGCGCGAGCACGGCGATCAGGATCACCGCGAGCCCGGCGCGGGCGGGCAGGGAGCTGCGCAACCAGCGAATCATCGGCGCAGGTCCCGGGGGTAAAGCAGAAAGCAGAGCATGTACAGCTCCAGAGTGAGGTTGTTTGTTATGGCCTCTTCGCGGGCAAGCCTCGCTCCTACAGGATTGGGTCCGGCTGCCGAAAATGGGAACGACTTCAATCCTGTAGGAGCGAGGCTTGCCCGCGAAGGCGATCCAGAGGTGCGCTACCTCTAAAGAGTTGTCGACGGCTCCCTGTCGACAGAACACTGGGTGGAAAAAGTTAAAACGCTGATAAACAAGGGGTTTTAAGCATTCTCCGGTCTACCTCCTTGGAGGTAGGCAGTGCAAGCATAGGCTTGGGCCCGCTTGGGCTTCGTTGACGTGGATCAAGTTTTTACGGGGTTGCTCTCTCTAGTCTGCCGCCATGGCTAACTGACTGGAGAGCATTGTGACCCAACCCCGTGTACGACAAGGCTTGGTGCTGGGCATGAGCACGCTGGCCTTCACTGTATGTTTCATGGTCTGGATGATGTTTGCCGTGCTCGGTGTGCCGATCAAGGAACTGCTCCAGCTCAACGAAACCCAGTTCGGCCTGCTGGCCGCGACCCCGGTCTTGACCGGCTCGCTGGTGCGTTTGCCGCTGGGGTTGCTGACCGACCGCTTTGGCGGGCGCAGCGTGTTCTTTCTGCTGATGCTGTCCTGCGTCGCACCGCTGTACCTGATCAGCCACGCCACCGCCTATTGGCAGTTTTTGCTGCTGGGCCTGTTCGTCGGTTTGGCCGGCGGCTCGTTCTCGGTCGGGATTGCCTACGTCGCCAAGTGGTTCGACAAAGAGAACCAGGGCTTCGCCATGGGCATCTTCGGCGCCGGTAACGCCGGGGCTGCGGTCACCAAGTTTCTCGCCCCGGCCCTGATCGCCGCCGGCAGTTGGCAGCTGGTGCCGAAAGTCTTCAGCGCCATCCTCTTTATCACTGCGCTGTCGTTCTGGTTCCTCAGTGCCGAAAACAAGGACCACCGCAGTGCCTCGGGCGCCACGCTGCGTGAGCAACTGCGTTCGCTGAAAGATCCTGCGGTGTGGCGCTACTGCCAGTACTACTCGATCGTCTTCGGCGGCTATGTGGCCCTCGCGCTGTGGATGACCAAGTACTACGTGCAGGAATACGGTTTCAGCCTGCAAAGCGCGGCGCTGCTGGCGGCGTGTTTTTCCCTGCCCGGTGGCGTGCTGCGTGCCGTCGGCGGCTGGATGTCGGATCGCTGGGGCGCGCAAAGCGTGACCTGGTGGGTGTTGTGGGTCAGCTGGATCTGCCTGTTCCTGCTCTCGTACCCACAGACCCAACTGCAAGTGCAGACCATCAACGGCACCGTGGATTTCCACATCGGCCTCAATCCCGCGCTGTTCACCGTGCTGCTGTTCGTCATGGGCATTGCCTTCGCGTTCGGCAAGGCCTCGGTCTTCAAATACATCGCCAATGACTACCCGAAAAACATGGGTGCGGTGTCCGGCATCGTCGGTCTGGCCGGTGGCCTGGGCGGTTTCGTGCTGCCGATCATGTTTGGCGCCCTGGTGGACCTCACCGGCGTGCGCTCGTCCTGCTTCATGTTGATGTACGGCGTGGTCTGGGTCTCCCTCACCTGGATGTACTTCAGCGAAATGCGCAAAAGCCCGGTGCTTGGTAAAGCGCCGACGCTGACCCCGTCCCCGATTTCCAGCATTGCCCAAGGAGAACAACATGTCCGTTCTGCAAAAGCCTGATAAAGGGCCGGTCATTCATGACTGGCGCCCCGAGGACCCTGCGTTCTGGGGAAGCAGCGGCAAACAGACCGCCACGCGCAACCTGTGGATCTCCATTCCCGCGCTGCTGTTGGCCTTCGCGGTGTGGATGGTCTGGAGCACGGTGATCGTGCGCCTGAACGCCATCGGCTTCACCTTCACCACCGACCAGTTGTTCTGGCTGGCGGCGTTGCCGGGGCTGTCCGGCGCGACCTTGCGCGTCTTCTATTCCTTTATGGTGCCGATCTTCGGTGGCCGGCGCTGGACCGCCCTGAGCACCGCATCGTTGCTGGTGCCATCGATCTGGATGGGCTTCGCGGTGCAGGACCCGGGCACCCCGTACAGCGTGTTCGTATGGATTGCCTTGCTCTGCGGTTTTGGCGGCGGCAACTTCGCCTCGAGCATGTCCAACATCAGCTTCTTCTACCCGAAGTCCCAGCAAGGCACGGCCCTGGGCCTCAACGCCGGGTTGGGTAACCTGGGCGTCTCGGTGATGCAGTTCTGCGTGCCGCTGGTGATCACCTTCGGCGTGTTCGGGGTCATGGGTGGCAATCCGCAAACCCTGCCGGACGGTGGCCAATTGTGGCTGCAGAACGCCGGGTTCATCTGGGTGCCGTTCATTGTCCTAGTGACGGTGCTGGCCTGGTTCGGCATGAACGATTTGTCCAGTGCGCGGGCCTCGTTCAGCGAGCAAGCGGTGATCTTCAAACGCAAGCACAACTGGCTGATGTGCTGGTTGTACCTGGCGACCTTCGGTTCGTTCATCGGTTTTTCCGCTGCGTTTCCATTGCTGATCAAAACCTCGTTCCCTGATGTGATCGCACTGAAATTCGCCTTCCTCGGCCCGTTGGTGGGTGCGCTCGTGCGTCCATTGGGCGGCTGGCTGGCGGACAAGCTCGGCGGCGCGAAAGTGACCTTGTGGAACTTCGTCGCGATGATCGTGATGGTCTTCGGCGTCATGCACTTCCTGCCGCAGAACGGTACAGGCGGCAACTTCTACGGCTTCCTCGGCATGTTCATGCTGCTGTTCATCACCACCGGCGTGGGCAACGGCTCCACCTTCCGCATGATCCCGGTGATCTTCCGCACCCAGCATGAAAAAGCCGCTGCCGGAAAATCCCCGGCCGTACGCGAACAAGCACTCAAGAATGCCGGCAAAGAGTCCGCCGCCGTCCTGGGCTTCAGTTCGGCCATGGGCGCCTTCGGTGCGTTCTTCATTCCCAAATCCTTCGGCACTTCGATGGCCCAGACCGGCGGACCGGAGATGGCCTTCTACATGTTCGTCGGTTTTTACCTGAGCTGCATCGTCGTGACCTGGTGGTGGTACGCGCGCAAAGGCGCTGCGACACCCTGCTGAGACGACCCGAATCCAACCATTGCGTGGGCGGGGCACAGAACCCCGCAGCAAGCCTGAGAGGACTACACCGTGAGTCATTTACTGGATCAATTGCGGTTTTTCAATCGCAAGCAAAACGAGTTTTCCGAGGGTCATGGAGAGACCCGCAAAGAGTCGCGCGACTGGGAGAACGTCTACCGTTCGCGCTGGCAGTACGACAAGATCGTGCGTTCCACCCATGGGGTGAACTGCACCGGGTCTTGCTCGTGGAAGATCTACGTGAAGAACGGCCTGATTACCTGGGAAACCCAGCAGACCGACTACCCGCGTACCCGCAACGACCTGCCCAACCATGAGCCTCGTGGTTGCCCGCGCGGCGCCAGTTACAGCTGGTACATCTACAGCGCCAACCGGCTCAAGTACCCGAAAATCCGCAAGCCGTTGCTCAAGCTCTGGCGCGATGCGCGCCAGACCATGGCGCCGGTCGAAGCCTGGGCCAGCATTGTCGAGGACAAGGCCAAGGCCGACTCCTATAAAAGCAAGCGCGGCATGGGCGGCTTCATTCGTTCCAGCTGGGACGAAGTCAACGAGATCATCGCGGCGTCCAACGTCTACACCATCAAACAGTACGGCCCCGACCGGATCGTCGGGTTCTCGCCGATCCCGGCCATGTCGATGGTCAGCTACGCCGCAGGTTCGCGTTACCTGTCGCTGATCGGCGGCGCCTGCCTGAGCTTCTACGACTGGTACTGCGACTTGCCACCGGCTTCGCCGATGGTCTGGGGTGAGCAGACCGACGTGCCGGAATCGGCCGACTGGTACAACTCCAACTACATCATTGCCTGGGGTTCCAACGTTCCGCAGACCCGTACCCCCGACGCGCACTTCTTCACTGAAGTCCGTTACAAGGGCACCAAGACCGTGGCGATCACCCCGGACTATTCGGAAGTCGCCAAGCTCACCGACCTGTGGCTGAACCCCAAGCAGGGCACCGACGCGGCGCTGGCGCAAGCCTTCAACCATGTGATCTTCAAAGAATTCCACCTGGACAAACCGAGCGCCTATTTCACTGACTACGCCAAGCGTTTCACCGATCTGCCGGTGCTGGTGCTGCTCAAGCAAATGGCCGACAAGGCGCCGGGCGCCGGTTACCAGCCGGACCGCTTCCTGCGCGCCAGTGACTTGACCGACAACCTCGGCCAGGAAAACAACCCGGAATGGAAAACCATCGCCCTGGATACCAGCGGCGAACTGGTGTCCCCTCAGGGCTCCATCGGTTATCGCTGGGGCGAGAAGGGCAAGTGGAACATCCTCCCGCGTGAAGGCGGCGAAGGCCGCGAGATCGATCTGAAACTGAGCCTGATCGGCGATGACGTGGCCGAAGTGGCGTTCCCGTATTTTGCCGGCGAGTCCCACGAGCACTTCCAGCACGTGGCCGGCGATGCCGTGCAATACCGTCGTGTGCCGGTGCACAGCCTCGTTCTGGCTGACGGCAGCGTGGCCAAAGTCGCCACCGTGTTCGACCTGTCGGCCGCTAACCTGGCGATCGACCGTGGCCTGGGTGGCGAAAACGTCGCCAAGGATTACAACGACGCCTCGGTGCCCGGCACCCCGGCCTGGCAGGAGCAGATCACCGGCGTCAGCCGCGAGAAAGCGATCCAGATTGCCCGTGAGTTTGCCGATAACGCCGACAAGACCAAGGGCCGCTCGATGATCATCGTCGGCGCGGCGATGAATCACTGGTACCACATGGACATGAACTACCGCGGGCTGATCAACATGCTCATGCTCTGCGGGTGTGTCGGCCAGACCGGTGGCGGTTGGGCGCACTACGTCGGCCAGGAAAAACTCCGTCCGCAATGCGGCTGGCTGCCCCTGGCGTTCGGCCTGGACTGGAACCGTCCGCCACGGCAAATGAACGGCACCAGCTTCTTCTACGCCCACAGCTCGCAGTGGCGCCACGAGAAGATGAGCATGCACGACGTGCTCTCGCCATTGGCCGACAAGTCACAATTCCCCGAGCATGCGCTGGACTACAACATCCGCGCCGAACGCGCCGGCTGGTTGCCTAGCGCACCGCAACTCAACACCAACCCGCTGCACATTTGCCGTGATGCCGCTGCTGCCGGCATGGAACCGAAAGATTACGTGGTCAAGTCGCTGCAGGACGGTTCGCTGCGCTTCTCTTGCGAGCAACCGGACAGCCCGGTGAACTTCCCGCGCAACATGTTCATCTGGCGCTCCAACCTGCTGGGCTCCTCGGGCAAGGGCCACGAGTACATGCTCAAGTACCTGCTCGGCACCAAGAACGGGGTGATGAACGAAGACATCGGCCAGGTCGGCGACTGCAAACCGGAAGAAGCCGAATGGGTGGACGAGGGCGCCATCGGCAAGCTCGATCTGGTGACTACGCTGGACTTCCGCATGTCCTCGACCTGCGTCTATTCCGACATCGTCTTGCCGACCGCAACCTGGTACGAAAAAGACGACATGAACACCTCGGACATGCACCCGTTCATTCACCCGTTGTCGGCCGCGATCGACCCGGCGTGGGAATCGCGTTCCGACTGGGAAATCTACAAAGGCATCGCCAAGGCGTTTTCCAGCATGGCCGAAGGGCACCTGGGCGTCGAAAAGGATCTGGTGACCATTCCGCTGATGCACGACAGCGTCGGCGAACTGGCCCAGCCGTTTGGCGGCACCGACTGGAAAAGCGAAGGCGTGGCACCGGTGCCGGGTAAAAACGCACCGAACCTGCACGTGGTCGAGCGCGACTACCCGAACATCTACAAGCAGTTCTCGTCCCTCGGGCCATTGCTGGAGAAACACGGCAACGGCGGCAAGGGCATCAACTGGAACACCGAGGCCGAAGTGAAGTTCCTCGGTGAGCTCAACCACCACGAACGGGACGCCGGTATCAGCCACGGCCGTCCGAAAATCGACTCGGCCATCGATGCAGCGGAAGTGATCCTGTCGCTCGCACCGGAAACCAACGGCCACGTAGCGGTCAAGGCCTGGGCCGCGCTGTCGGAATTCACCGGCATCGACCACAGCCATCTGGCGGTGGGCAAGGAGCATGAGGCGATTCGCTTCCGCGACATCCAGGCGCAGCCACGCAAGATCATTTCCAGCCCGACCTGGTCGGGGCTCGAAGACGATCACGTCAGCTACAACGCCGGTTACACCAACGTTCATGAAGCCATTCCATGGCGCACCATCACCGGTCGTCAGCAGTTCTACCAGGATCACCCGTGGATGCAGGCGTTCGGCGAGCAGCTGATGAGTTACCGGCCGCCGGTCAACACCCGGACCATCGCCGGGGTGAAAGGCAAGCGCAGCAACGGCCACAAGGAAATTGTCCTGAACTGGATCACGCCGCACCAGAAGTGGGGCATCCACAGCACCTACAGCGACAACCTGTTGATGCTGACCTTAAGCCGTGGCGGCCCGATTGTCTGGCTGTCGGAGAACGACGCGAAAAGCGCCGGCATCGAGGACAACGACTGGATCGAGTGCTTCAACGCCAACGGTGCGCTGACCGCCCGTGCGGTGGTCAGTCAGCGGGTCAAGGACGGCATGGTGATGATGTACCACGCCCAGGAACGGATCGTGAACGTGCCCGGATCGGAAACCACCAAGACCCGTGGCGGCCACCACAACTCGGTGACCCGCGTCGTGCTCAAACCGACCCACATGATCGGTGGCTATGCCCAGCAGGCCTACGGTTTCAACTATTACGGCACGGTCGGTTGCAACCGCGACGAGTTCGTCGTGGTACGCAAAATGTCCAAAGTCGACTGGCTCGATGGTTCGTCCGGTGATGACCTGCCGCGTCCTCTGCCGACCGATATCGAGGAGAACTGAGATGAAGATTCGCTCACAAATCGGCATGGTGCTGAACCTGGACAAGTGCATCGGTTGCCACACTTGCTCGATCACCTGCAAAAACGTCTGGACCAGTCGTGAAGGCATGGAATACGCCTGGTTCAACAACGTCGAAAGCAAACCCGGGATCGGCTACCCGAAAGAATGGGAAAATCAGGATAAGTGGAAGGGCGGCTGGATCCGCAATGCCAACGGCTCGATCAACCCGCGCATCGGCGGCAAGTTCCGCGTGTTGGCCAACATCTTTGCCAACCCGGACCTGCCGAGCCTCGACGACTACTACGAGCCGTTCGACTTCGATTACCAGCACCTGCACACCGCACCGCTGGGCGAGCATCAGCCTACGGCGCGCCCACGCTCGCTGGTCTCCGGCAAGCGCATGGAGAAAATCGAGTGGGGCCCGAACTGGGAAGAAATCCTCGGCACCGAATTCGCCAAGCGTCGCAAGGACAAGAACTTCGACAAGATCCAGGCGGACATTTACGGCGAGTACGAAAACACCTTCATGATGTATTTGCCGCGCCTGTGCGAGCACTGCCTCAACCCGGCGTGTGCGGCATCGTGCCCGAGCGGGGCGATCTACAAGCGTGAAGAAGACGGCATTGTCCTGATCGACCAGGAAAAATGCCGCGGCTGGCGCATGTGCATCAGCGGCTGCCCGTACAAGAAAATCTACTTCAACTGGAAAAGCGGCAAGTCCGAGAAGTGCATTTTCTGCTACCCGCGTATCGAAGCCGGGATGCCGACCGTGTGCGCCGAAACGTGCGTCGGTCGTATCCGTTACCTCGGCGTGTTGCTGTACGACGCCGACCGCATCAGCGAAGTGGCGAGCACCGCCAATGAGCAGGATCTGTACGAGAAACAACTGGAGATCTTCCTCGACCCGAATGACCCGGCGGTGATCCGTCAGGCCCTGGCAGACGGTGTGCCGCAGTCGGTGATCGATTCGGCCCAGCGTTCGCCGGTCTACAAAATGGCCGTGGACTGGAAACTCGCACTGCCACTGCACCCGGAATACCGCACCTTGCCGATGGTCTGGTACGTACCGCCACTGTCGCCGATTCAAAACGCCGCAACTGCTGGCACCGTCGGCATGAACGGGGTGATTCCGGACGTCGACAGCCTGCGTATTCCACTGAAGTACCTGGCCAACCTGCTGACTGCCGGCGATGAAAAACCGGTCAAGCGTGCGTTGAAACGCTTGCTGGCGATGCGTGCCTACAAGCGTTCCGAGCAAGTCGATGGCGTGCAAGACCTGCAAGTGCTGGCGGACGTCGGTTTGAGCGTGGACCAGGTCGAGGAAATGTACCGCTACCTGGCCATCGCCAACTATGAGGACCGTTTTGTGGTACCGACCGCCCACCGCGAAGACGCCATGAGCGACGCCTTTGCCGAACGCTCCGGTTGCGGTTTCAGTTTCGGCAGCGGTTGCAGCGGCAGCTCCGACACCAACATGTTCGGCGCGAAAAAGGCCAACCGTCGCGACGTCCTGAAAACCGTGCAGTTGTGGGAGGAATGAGCATGCAAATTCTCAAAGTGATTTCGCTGCTGCTCGATTACCCGACTGAAACGCTGATCAGCGGCCGCGACGAACTGGAGCAGGCGATCATTCAGTCGCGGGAAATCAGCCCGAAGCAGCGCGGTGCGTTGTTCGAGTTGCTGGAGCTGATCTGCGCCAATGACCTGATGGACGGGCAGGAGCACTACGGTGCGCTGTTCGGTCGGGGGCGCGCGCTCTCGTTGCTGTTGTTCGAACACGTGCACGGCGAGTCCCGCGACCGTGGCCAGGCCATGGTCGACATGATGGCGCAGTACGAAGACGCCGGTTTTGCCATCGGCGTCAAAGAGCTGCCGGATTACATCCCGCTGTACCTGGAGTTTCTGTCCACTCGCGAAGACATCGAGGCCCGCGAGGGCCTGGCGGATGTCTCGCACCTGCTGGCCTTGCTCGCGGCGCGTCTGGAAGAGCGTGAAAGCGCCTACGCCAGTTGCTTCCGGGCGCTGCTGCAGATTGCCGGGGCCGAGCCGCATCAGGCCGTGGCCGACCTGCGTGAGCAGGTCGCGGCGGAAGTGCGCGACGACTCGCTCGAAGCCCTCGACAAGATCTGGGAAGAGGAGGCCGTGGACTTTCTCCAGGCCGAACAGCAGGACCGTTGCGGTTCGCTGCCAAGCGCGCCGGGCAAGGCCCGGGAAGAAAGCGCGGTGCCGTTGCACTGGGTGGATTTTCAGCATGAAGGACTGGCCGCCGCGCCAGTCCAGGAGGTAGGCAATGTCTAAATGGAACCTGTTGTTGTTCGGGATTTATCCCTATATCGCTTTGGCCATTTGCCTGATCGGCAGTTGGGCTCGCTTCGACCTGTCGCAGTACACCTGGAAGGCGGGCTCCAGCCAAATGCTCAACCAGCGCGGCATGCGCGTGGCGAGCAACTTCTTCCACATCGGTGTGTTGTTCGTGCTGGCCGGGCATTTCGTCGGCCTGCTGACGCCTGCGTCGGTTTATCACCATGTCATCAGCACTGAGAACAAGCAGTTGCTGGCGATGGTGTCCGGCGGGTTCTTCGGCCTGTTGTGCCTGATCGGCCTGCTGATGCTGGTCAACCGGCGCCTGAGCGACCCTCGGGTCCGCGCCACGTCCAGTACGTCGGACATCCTGATTCTGCTGGTGCTATTGGCGCAGTTGCTGCTCGGTCTGCTGACCATCGTTGCGTCCACCGCGCACATGGACGGTTCGGTGATGGTGATGCTCGCCGACTGGGCGCAGAACACCGTGCTGTTGCGGCCGACGGAAGCGGCGGCCTCCATCGCGCCGGTCGGGCTGACCTACAAGCTGCACGTGTTCCTCGGCCTGACCCTGTTTGTGCTGTTCCCCTTCACCCGTCTCGTACATGTGATCAGTGCACCGGTCTGGTACCTGGGACGCCGTTATCAAATCGTTCGGCAGAAATTCTGAGGAGACAATCATGTCAGGTGGATGTGGATGTGGCGGCGGTAACGGTGGCAGCGGTGGCTGCGGATCTTCCAAACAAGTAGAGGTTGCGGTGCCGGACGATGTCGCACCGTTTGAAGAGCTCGCGGTTGAACCTGCGGCGGCCGATGACGCGCCCGCGCAGTTGATCGCCAGCAGTGAGCAGGAGTGGCCGATCATCAGCGTCAACGAGGTGGTGATCACCCCGGAAGCGATGGCCCAGGAGCTGCAATATCACCCGGCCGAAAGCCGCGAAGAGGCGGTGTATCTGGCCGCCAAGGCGCTGGTGATCCGCGAGTTGTTGCAGCAGCGCATTGCCGAACTGGGCGTGTCGCTGGAGGTCGGTGCCGGTGAGAACGAAGAGGAAGCCGCCACGCGCTTGTTGCTCGAACGCGAGGTGATCGTGCCGCAATGCGACGAGCAAACCAGCCTTCGTTACTACGAAAACAATCGCGGGCGCTTTCACAGCGCGCCGTTGCTGGCGGTGCGGCACATCCTGCTGGAATGCGCGCCGGACGATGCCGAGGCTCGCGAGCTGGCGCATGCCCAGGCAGAAATCCTGCTGCAACGGCTGGAAGACTTCCCCGGCAGCTTCGCCGAGCTGGCGGTGAAATATTCGGCCTGCCCGTCGAAGGCACAAGGTGGTTCCCTGGGGCAGATCAGCAAAGGCCAGACCGTGCCGGAACTGGAGCGGCAACTCTTCACGCTGGCACCGGGGCTGGCCAGCAAACCGTTGGAAAGTCGTTATGGCTGGCATGTGGTCAGCGTCGATCAGCGGATCGAAGGCATGCCGTTGCCCTATGAAGCGGTGTCGACGGCGATCCACACGCAGTTGCAGCAGGGCGTCTGGCAAAAGGCCCTGGTGCAATACCTGCAAACCCTGATTGGCGCGGCGGATGTCCGCGGTATTCATTTGCAGGGCGCTGACTCACCGCTGGTGCAGTGAGCCTCAAGGCTAACCGGGAGATGTGATGAACGCTGTGATGCAGGATGGTTTTGGGCGGCAGATCGATTATCTGCGGATGTCGGTGACGGACCGGTGTGATTTTCGTTGTGTGTATTGCATGGCGAAAAACATGACCTTCCTGCCGCGTCAGCAGGTGCTCACGCTGGAGGAATTGCAGCGCCTGGCAACGCTGTTCGTCGGCCTGGGCGTGCGCAAGATTCGCCTCACCGGCGGTGAGCCGTTGATCCGTCCCGGCATTGTCGATCTGTGTCGCAACATCGCCGCGTTGCCCGGTTTGCGCGAACTGGTGATGACCAGCAACGGCTCGCAGCTGGGCCGCCTGGCGCGGCCGTTGGTGGAGGCGGGTGTTAAACGGATGAACATCAGCCTCGACAGCCTGGACGCGCAGAAATTTCGCGCGATCACCCGCAACGGCGATCTCGATCAGGTGCTTAGCGGCATCGAAGCGGCGCGGGATGCGGGGTTTGAGCGAATCAAGCTCAACTGCGTGGTGATGAAGGGGCGCAACTTCGATGAGGTCCCGGCGTTGGTGCAATACGCCATCGACCAGCGCATCGATATCAGTTTTATCGAAGAAATGCCGCTGGGCGATGTCGGGCGATCACGGGGCGAATCGTTTTGTTCCAGTGATGACGTGCGCACGTTGATTGCTCAGCGTCATCGCTTGCTCGACAGCACGGAAAACAGCGGCGGGCCGGCGCGTTATGTGCGCCTGGAACGCCATCCCGAGACCCGGATCGGTTTCATTTCACCCAACAGCCACAACTTCTGCGGTACTTGCAACCGGGTGCGGATGACCGTGGAAGGCAAGCTGCTGTTGTGTCTGGGGCAGGACGATGCGCTGGATTTGAGAGGGTTGCTGCGGCGTTATCCGCTGGATGACCAGCCGGTGATCAATGCGGTGCAAAAGGCTTTGCGCGGTAAACCGTTGCGCCATGATTTCACTCCGGAGGGGGATGTGCAGATTGTTCGGTTCATGAATATGAGTGGTGGTTGATTTGCCGCAAATCCAATCGCCGAGTTTCTGATGGTGTACATATCCATTCCTGCGGTAACGGCCGCTAATGGTTTCGCTTTTACAGCGAGTCACTTGGAGAAGCGCCAAGTAACCAAGCGCTT
>NZ_CATKQM010000059.1:0-19355 GCF_949768225.1 Pseudomonas sp. IT-P44
CTGACCGTGGGTCTTTCTTACCTGATCTAGCTCGAACACTCCGATCGCTTTCCTCAAGGCTCATGGTCACTCATCGAGCGCGGCATTGTGCGCGCCGCGGTTGAGTGCCCGTGGCGGACAGCGGTCAGCAAAAACTAAAAAAAAACATAAAAAAATGACTCAGGAGCACCGTATGTTCAAGCGAGCAATCCCCACCGCACTTTTGCTGGCCACCGGTTCGATGTGCGCACAGGCAGCCGATTCTGCCGCGCACGGTTTTCTGGAGGACAGCAAAGCCACGCTGTCGATGCGCACGTTGTATTTCAACAGCGATAACCGCGATGGCACGGCGGACCCGTCGAAAACCGAGGAGGCCGCGCAGGGTTTTGTGCTGCGTTATGAGTCCGGTTTTACCCAGGGCGCGGTCGGGTTCGGGCTGGATGCGCAAGCCTTGCTCGGTGTGACGCTGGACAGCGGCGCGGGTCGCCACGTCGGCAGCGGCATGATCCCGAGTGACGGCGACGGTGCTGCCGACACTTGGAGCAGCTTCGGCCCCACGGCGAAGATGCGCATCTCAAAAACTGAGTTCCGCTACGGCACCTTGCTGCCGAAATTGCCGATTCTGTTGTCGAACGATGCCCGCGTATTGCCGCAGTCGTTCACCGGTGCGCAGGTCACCTCGAATGACATCGATGGCTTGATGCTGACCAGTGGCGTGCTTGAACACGCGGTCGGCCGCGCCTCGACGGACCGGACTGGTTTGTCGGTGCCGGGCGCCACCCAGGACAGCAACAAGTTCTACTTCGCCGGCGGAGACTACTACATCACCAAGGAACTGAAGGCGCAGTATTACTTCGCGCAGATGGAAGACTTCTACAACCAGAACTTCTTCGGCCTGACCCACGTGTTGCCGATCGACAGCAAAAGCTCGTTCACCACTGATCTGCGTTACTTCAACACCACATCGACGGGCGCCAACAGTTCCGCTGCCGGCCGCGCACAAGGCTACCGCACCTCGGGTTATACCGAGGACAACAACGGTGAAATCGACAACAACACCTGGGTGGCGATGATCACCTATGTGAACGGTGGCCACTCGGTGTCGCTGGGGCATCAACAGGTGGGTGACGGCAGCAACTTCGTGCAGCCCAACCAAGGCAGCCTGGTTGATAAAGGGGCGGGTGGTGGCAGTGTTTACCTGCCGACGGACCGCATGATCCAGAGCTTTACCCGTGCGGGCGAGCAGACGAACTTCGGTCAGTATTCCTATGACTTCGCGCCTTTGGGCGTGCCGGGCCTGAGAGCGTCGATCGCGTATCTGAAAGGGACTGACATCAAGGTTCGCAACGCGGGCGATCAGTCCGAGTGGGAGCGTGATATGACCCTGGACTACGTGCTGCAATCGGGGTCGCTCAAGGGGCTTGGTTTCAGCGTGCGCAACGGCAAGTCGAATACCGATGCCGGGCGTAACGTTGATCAGAATCGCTTTATCATCAACTACACCTTGTCGCTGCTGTAATCGCCCACGGTCTTTGTAGGAGCCGGCTTGCCGGCGATTGGGCCTTGAGGTTTGCGCTGTTTTTGCGGACGTCATCGCCAGCAAGCCGGCTCCTACAGGGTTTGCGTTTTGTCAGTTGCTAAGGTGCCAGGCGAGCACGGTCTTTGTAGGAGCCGGCTTGCCGGCGATTGGGCCTTGAGGTTTGCGCTGTTTTTGCGGACGTCATCGCCGGCAAGCCGGCTCCTACAGGGTATGTGTTGTGTCAGTTGCTAAGGTGCCAGGCGGGCACGGTCTTTGTAGGAGCCGGCTTGCTGGCGATTCAGGCGGCGCGGTGTATCTGTTACGTCGCCGTCGCCGGCAAGGTATGCGTTGTTGCTAAGGTGTCAGGCGCTGGGTCAGCAACGGCAATAGTTGCTCACACGAAGCCTCGATTTTCAGATCGAGGATGTCATCCGCCCGCGTCTTGCCCAGGTTAATCGCTATCAGCGGCTTGCCCTGATCCGCCACCGCCCGGCATAACCGAAATGCCGAATACGCCATCAACGAAGACCCCACCACCAGCAATCCCGCCGCTTTTTCCACTGCAGCCATTGCCTTGGCTGCCGTCACCTGCGCCACGTTCTCGCCAAAAAACACCACGTCCGGTTTCATTCGCTCGCCCGCGCAATGCGGGCAATGCGGTACTTGAAACCGCGCTTCGAACGCCGCGTCGAGCAGCGTGTCGCCGTCCGGCGCTTGCACCGCATCCACGCCGGCCAGGTACGGGTTCTGCGTTTCCATCAACTGCTGGATCGAATCCCGCTCACTGCGCTGCCCGCAATCCAGGCACAGCACCCGGTGCAGGCTGCCATGCAGTTCGATCACGTCGTGGCTGCCGGCCTGGTCGTGCAAGGTGTCGACGTTCTGGGTGATCAGCCCGCTGATCTGTCGGGTGCTTTGCAGGTTGGCGAGGGCTTCATGCGCCACATTCGGCTGAGCCTGACGCACCCGCGGCCAGCCGAGCATCGCTCGCGCCCAGTAGCGGCGCCGGGATTCGGGGGCGCTGAGGAATTCCTGATACATCATCGGTTGCCGGCCTCGGCGCACGCCCTGGTGGTCGCGGTAGTCCGGAATGCCCGACGGGGTGCTGATGCCGGCACCGGTCAGGACCACGAACGGCTGGTCGGCCATGAACTGCTGAAGCCGGTCGAGTTGTTCGCGGGTGCGGCTGTCGAGCATGTTCAACACTCCGATGGGCCTGGGGTGTTTGCAGCGTAGCATTTGGTGATTCACTTGTAGGAGCGTGGCTTGCCCGCGAAGACGGCCTGTCAGACAACGACGGTGTGCCTGAAATACCGCCTTCGCGGGCAAGCCTCGCTCCTACAAGAGCGGTGTTTACTTGCGCGCTTCGAGTATCAGGTTGAACGGTGTTTCCGTCGCCCGACGGAATGTGCTGAATCCCGCTTCCGTAAACACCTTGCGCAACCGCGCCTCACCGGCCTGGGCGCCGAGCCCGAGGCCGACTTCCTGAGACAGCGAGTTCGGGGTGCAAATGAACGTCGAGGCGGCGTAGAACAACCGGCCAACCGGGGTAACGTTGTCATCGAGCTTGTCGTTGGCGAACGGTTCCACCAGCAGCACCGTGCCGTCCGGCTTCAGCGACTCATAGGCGTGCCGCGCCGCGCCCACCGGGTCGCCCATGTCATGCAGGCAGTCGAAATAACAGATCAGGTCGTAGTCGTCACCGGGGTAGCTTTTTGCCGTGCCCTGGAAGAACCGCGCCCGCCCGGACACACCGCCTTCCTCGGCACGCTGGGTGGCGACGGTGACGGACGGCGCGTGGTAGTCGAAACCGACGAACCGCGATTCGGGGAACGCCTGGGCCATGATCACCGTCGATGCGCCATGCCCGCAGCCGATGTCCGCGACCTTGGCGCCAGCCTCCAGTTTGGCGACGACACCTTCAAGGGACGGTAGCCATTCGGCGACCAGGTGCGCCTTGTAGCCTGGCCGGAAGAACCGTTCCGTGCCGCTGAACATGCACGGATGGTGTTCGCCCCAGGGCAGGGCGCCGTTGCCGCGCATGGCTTTGACCAGCTTGTCCTTGTCATGGAAAAACGACGCGACCACCCCGATACCGCCCGCCACGTAGACCGGTGAGTCTTCGATCGCCAATGCCAGGGCTTGTTCTTCGGGCAGGCGGAACTGGCCGTCGCGGTGTTCCATGTAACCGGACGCGGCGTGAGCGCTAAGCCATTCGCGCAGCAGGCGGGGGTTGCAGCCGGTTTTCTCGGCGAGTGTTTCGGGGCTGATCAACTGACTGTCGGCCATCGCCCGGTACAGCCCGAGCTCTTCGCCGAGGATGACGTTGGCGAGCATCGCCGCGCCGCCCATGTCGTTCACCAGTTTGCCCATGAAATCGTTGAGTCTGGCCTCGTCCATCACGTGTGCTCCTTCAGCTGGATCACGGTCCAGGGGCATTCTTTGTCGAGGCATTCGCCTCTGGGCAGTGGTCGTGGAAATGATCAGGACGGTGAGTGCGTCCTGCGTGCAGTAAGTTTAGTCCGCAGGCCGTGGGCTGCCGGCCGGAGCGACGAAAGCCCGCATTTGCCTGATTCACACACGTACCCCTGTAGGAGCGAGGCTTGCCCGCGAAGGCGGAGTGTCAGGCAAATCCTTGGGTCTGACACTCCGTCTTCGCGGGCAAGCCTCGCTCCTACAGGGGGACGTGTGTATCGGAGTGTATCTAACGTCCTTCTCGATACATTTCCCGCAAAACCGGCTCACTGCCGAACACAGCCCAGATACAAACCTGCGATGAACTGCACAGGCCGCTTGGCACCCTATACACCGTGAAGGGGACAACAATGACCACGCTCCTGCCTGAAACCGACCTGACATCCACACCCGTTGATCGCCTGCGCGTCGACCAATACACCAGCGGCCTCATCGGCCCAAGCCAGCCGATGCTCGGCCCGCTGGCCGACGGCGGCACCCTGATCACCGGCACGCCGCCAGGCTGCTGGGGGCCGATGATTACGCCGGCCTTCGAGGGCGGCCATGAAGTGACCCAACCGGTGGCCATTGCCGGTGCCGAAATCGGCGACGCTGTGGCGATCAAGATCAAAAGCATGCGCGTCACCTCGCTGGCCACCTCGTCCGGCGTGATGAGCTTCGTTGAAGGTCGCTACAACGGCGACCCGTTCGTCGCGAAATTCTGTAGCAAATGCGGCACCGAGCACCCGGCCAGCTACGTCGAAGGCATTGGCGAAGATTCGATTCGTTGCAGCAATTGCGGCGCCGAAGTCAGCGCTTTCCGCTTCAGCCACGGTTACGTGATCGTGTTCGATGCGCAGAATCAGGTCAGCCTGACCGTCAATCAGGACATCGCCAACCAACTGGCGGGCAACGCCTCCGAGATGTCGGCGCTGCCGGAATTCGCCGCCCAGCATTCGATCCTGTCCCTGGCCCGCGCCGACATCCCCGGCGTTGCCGCGCACATGCGGCCGTTCCTCGGCAACATCGGCACCACGCCGTCGCGGGACTTGCCGGACTCGCACAACTGCGCCGATTTCGGCCAATACCTGATCGGCGCACCGCACCGTTTCGGCATGACGCGTGAGGAACTGCACGCGGCCAAGACTGACGGTCACATGGACACCAACTCGATCCGCGAAGGCTGCGTATTGATCTGCCCGGTGAAAGTCCCGGGCGCCGGTGTGTACATGGGCGACATGCACGCCCAGCAGGGCAACGGCGAGATCGCCGGGCATGCCACCGACTGCTCCGGGGAAACCGAAGTGCAGGTCGAAGTGATCAAGCACCTGACACTGGAAGGCCCGATCCTCCTGCAAAACCTCGACGATCTGCCGCCGATGGCGCGGCCGATGAATGCCCTGCAACGGCAGAAAGTCCGCGAACTGGGTGAGCGTTGGGGCCAGACCGAGATCGAGCAGAGCGGCCCGATCACCTTCATCGGCAGTGGCGAGAACCTTAACGTGGCGGTGGAAAACGGCCTGAAACGTGCCGCTTCGGTCACGGGCCTGCCGTATGACGAAGTGCTCAACCGCGCGACCATCACCGGTTCCATCGACATCAGCCGCTTGCCCGGCACCGTGCGCGTGACCTTCCTGTGCCCGATGAACGTGCTCGATCGCATCGGCATCGGCCATCTGGTGCGCGAGAAATACGACCTGGCGTAACGCCCACCGGCGGCTCTGTACCGAAGTGTGTACAGACCCGCCGGCGATACAACCGCCGCGATTTTCTGCCGGAACGCAACACAGGCCCGATACACCGTTTCGGTTAACTGTGATTACGTTCTGACAACCTTTGAGATCGACATCATGCAGACTTCCAACACATCAACGAAGGCCACCGTCGGACTTGGCCTGCGTCGCGGTTTGATGAAAGACCTTCAAGCCGCCCGCGTGGGCGATTTCGACTTTCTGGAAGTCGCGCCGGAGAACTGGATCGGCATCGGCGGCACCCATGGCGCGGCACTGCGGGGCCTGGCCGAGCGCTATCCGTTGTCCTGCCATGGTTTGTCCCTGTCATTGGGCGGGCCGGCGCCGCTGGACGTCGGGTTCTTGCAAGAAGTGCGGGTTTTTCTCGATCAGTACAACGTGCCGCTGTACAGCGAACACCTGAGCTACTGCAGCGATGACGGTCACCTTTACGACTTGTTGCCGCTGCCCTTTACCGAAGAAGCGGTGCACCACGTCGCCGCGCGCATTCGCCAGTCCCAGGACATTCTCGGTCGGCGCCTGGCGGTGGAAAACGTCTCGTATTACGCCGCGCCGCAACAGGACATGGACGAGCTGACGTTCACCAACGCGGTGCTGCGTGAAGCCGATTGCGACCTGTTGCTGGACGTCAACAATGTGTACGTCAACTCGATCAACCACGATTTTGATCCGCAGGTTTTTCTGGCCGGCATCGATTCGGACCGGGTGGTGGCGATGCACGTGGCCGGGCATTTCGATGAGTCCGACACGTTGAAAATCGACACCCACGGTGCCTCGGTGAAACCGGTGGTGTGGTCGTTGCTGGCCCAGGCTTATGCGCGGTTCGGCGCGCAACCGACGTTGCTTGAGCGGGATTTCAATTTCCCTGCATTCGCGGAACTGGTTGCCGAATTGCAGACCATTCGCCGCTTGCAGGCCAAGGGGGTGAACCGTGGATAACGCAAGCCTGTTTCAGCAGCAAAACACCTTGGGGCTTTATCTGCGCGACCCCGATCACTGCGCGCCGCCGACCGGAATGGACGTGGCCCGGGCACAGGTTTATCGCGACCTTGTTTTCAATAACCTCTCGATCTTGCTCAGCGGCACTTTTCCGGTGCTGATCAAGATTCTTGGCGATGAGCGCTGGGGTTCGCTGGTGCGCATGTTCCTGCGGGACCACCGTGCGCAAACGCCGAAATTCGGTGAGATCGCCAGGGAGTTTGTCGACTTTCTTGCGTCAGAACCGCCTGCGTTGCACGAAGGGGCGTGGCCGCCGTTCATGGTGGAACTGGCGCATTACGAGTGGATCGAGATGGTGTTGCAACAGTCCGACGCCGAGCCATTGCCGGCGAGTGATGTCGGGCTGCTGCTGGATCGACCGTTGCAGGTTTCACCGCTGGCCTGGCCGTTGGCGTATGCCTGGCCGGTGCAATTGGTGGGGCCGGACTATCAGCCTGAAACGCCTCCGGCTCAGCCGACGTTGCTGTTGGTTCGTCGGGCGGAGGACTGGAGTGTGAAGTTTTCCGAACTGAGCCCGCTGGCCTGGCGCTTGTTGCAGCGGATCGACGAGTTTCCCCAACTGAACGGACGTGAGCAGCTGGAAGGATTGGCCGTTGAAGCGGGGGCGGCGGGATCGCAGGATTTCATCGACAGCGGAGCGGTGTTGTTGCGGCAGATGCACGGGGAAGGGGTGGTTGGCCCGGCATAACCCCCTGTAGGAGCCGGCTTGCTGGCGATGGCGTCCGTTCAGGCGATAAATGTGTCGACTGACCTACCGCTATCGCCAGCAAGCCGGCTCCTACAGGGGGGATGCGTTTTTATTGGGCGGAGAAGAAGTACCGCGTCAGGTGAAAGAAGATCGGCGCCGCGAAGCAGATCGAGTCCATCCGGTCGAGCATGC
This sequence comes from Pseudomonas sp. IT-P44, assembly GCF_949768225.1. NCBI lineage: Bacteria > Pseudomonadati > Pseudomonadota > Gammaproteobacteria > Pseudomonadales > Pseudomonadaceae > Pseudomonas > Pseudomonas sp. IT-P44. Next base: position 7,583 of record NZ_CATKQM010000059.1, read on the forward strand.
CGCCGTGGCCCTTGATCATGGTGCCCCAGTCCTTGGCGCTGAGGCTGCGCTTGATCGCCGACATCACCAGGCCGCCCAGGAAACCCATCACCACAATCACGAACGACATCATCAGCGACTGCCAGAAACTGAACGGTGTCATCCAGAACATGCAGCCGCCAATCAGCGTGGCTGACAAACCGCCGCCGACCAGGCCTTCCACGGTTTTCGACGGGCTCACCAGCGGCGCAACCTTGTGCTTGCCGAAGAGCTTGCCGAACACGTACTGCAACACGTCACTCAACTGCACGACGAACACCAGGTAGAACAGCAGCAGCGCGTTCTGGCCCTGGAAGCCTTCCAGGTCCAGCAGTAACAGCGCCGGCGCGTGGCTGATGCAGTAGACGCAAATCATCACCCCCCACTGAATTTTGGCTGCCCGTTCCAGGAAGGCGTCGGTGTCCTGGCTCAGCACCGCAATCGCTGGCAACAGCAGGAAGGCGTACACCGGAATCAACAGCGTGAACAGCGAATACCAGTGGGTGCCGATCAGTACGTATTGCAGGGGGATCAGAATGAAAAACGCCGAAAACAGCGCGTTATGGTCGCCAGGTCGGGTCGGTGTCAGGGTGATGAATTCCCGGAGCGCGAACAGGGAAATGAAGCCGAACAGAATGACCGTCGCGTTCCCGCCCAGCAGGTAGGACACGAAGAAAATGATCACCATCCCCCACCAGGCATTTACGCGCTGGTTGAGGTTTTCGATGGTCGAGACCGAACCCTCTGTCGTCGCCCGCTTGGCCAGTATCCGGCCGATGATCGAAGCGATCGCCAACAGGGCGGCAATGGCGCCGAAGAACCACAAAAACTTTTCATCAAGATTCATTCCGACAACCTCACAATCGCGTCACGCGCCCGATCCAGAAACACCTGTTTTTCCTCGCCGCTGATCCGTTGCAGCGGATCGCCGATACGGATCGTGCAGATGATGGGCAGGGGGACGTGTTTGCCTTTTGGCATGGAGCGATGCAGGTTTTCCAGGTAGATAGGCACCAGGTCAACCTCAGGGAATGTCTCGGCCAAGCGGAACAGACCCGATTTGAAAGGACCGGGCAACGCTTCGCTGCCGCGCGTGCCTTCCGGAAAGATGATGATCGAATGGCCGGCGCGCACCACGTCGAAAATCGGCTCCAGTACGTTGACGCCGGGCGCGGGGTTGCGATCGATCAGCACCGCATTCAGGCCTTTCTGCGAGATGTATGACAGGAATTTGTTCTTTCCCCAGTAGTCAGCGGCCGCAACCGGTTTCACGTTCACTCGGGCTTCCGGTGGCAGGGCCGCGATGATTGCCAGGGTGTCCATATGGCTGGAGTGATTGGCGAAATAGATACGCTGGCGTGTCAGGTCCGGCGGGCTTTCCCATCGGGCGGTGACGCCGATCACGAATCGAAGAACAGAAATCAGCGCGTTACTGATCCACATGAGGATTCCCCTTCAGTTCGCGCGAGATGGCCAGGGTGCGCGTGACGCAGGTCGCGGCGGAGCCGATGGCGATGATGACCAGCGCAATCAACAGCACGTAGTGAGTGGCATAAACGCTCGCTTCGACGGCATTCAGCAGCAGCCCGACCGTCATGACCGCCATTCGGTGCTGCTTGGCCATCGGGCCGATGAAGCTCTGCTTGAGACCGATCGAACCGCCAAACACCCTGACGTATGCCGTCAATGCCGCAGCCAGCGCGGTAAACCAGCCAAGGTCAGAGTAGCCGATGGCGTAGCCCAGGCCGACAATCAGCAGGCTGTCGGCAATCCGGTCGGGGAATTCGTTGTAGAGGCTGCCGATGTCGGATTTCTTGCCGCCCTCAATCGCGACCATTCCGTCGAAGAGGTTGCACAACAGGCGCAACTGAATGCCGAGGGCGCAGAGGATCGAGCCGATGACGCCCGTGTCGATATTGAGCGCGACGATGCCAGCGAGTGCGAAGGCGATGCTGGCCACGGAGATCTGATTGGGGGAGAGGTCCCTTTTCACCAACTGGTCGGTGACGTATTTGGCCCATCCCGCAGAACGCGTCTTGATGGGTCTTCTGTTTTCATCCATGTGCAATGTCCATATCAATGATGAGGTACTGCCGAGTACAGCACAGCGGCGAATCACCGACTGCGCCCGACAATATAAAGGCTTTCCTTGGCCTTGGTTCAGGTTCTGTAGGAGCGAGGCTTGCCCGCGAAGAACGATGACACGGTTTTCAGCTAGAACCGTGTCGAGGCCTTCGCGGGCAAGCCTCGCTCCTACAAAGGGCGGGCCGGGAGCTTTAGCTCTGCGCAGAGTCCGCCGCCTTCGCGGTTGCTCAGCGTCAACGACCCGCCAAGGGCCAGTGCCAGTTGCTGGGCAATCGCCAGGCCCAGGCCGGTGCCGCCGGTGCTGCGGTTGCGGGAATTCTCCACGCGGTAGAACGGCTCCATCACGTGGGCGAGTTCTTCTTCGGCAATCCCGGGGCCGCGGTCCATTACCTTCACCGACAAGCTGCCGCCAGGTTTCGATTCCACCTGCAGTTCTGCCGCGCCGGCGAATTTGAGTGCGTTGTCCGTCAGGTTCACCAGCACGCGGCGCAAGGCGTGCGGCCGGGTGTCGATGACGGTGTCACTTTTTCCGCTGAGCTGAACGTCTTTGCCCACGTCCTGATAGTCGAACACCAGGCTGTCGAGGAACGAATCCAGATCGGTGCGACGGCTCTCCTCGGTGGCGCCATGGACGCTGCGGGCATAGGCCACGCCTTCGCGCACCAGATGCTCCATCTCGCCGAGGTCGTTCCACAGTTTGTCTTTTTCGTTGCAGTCGTCCATGAGCTCGGCGCGCAGTTTCATCCGAGTGATGGGGGTTTGCAGGTCGTGGGAAATCGCCGCCAGCAATTGCATGCGTTCTTTCAAATAGGCAGCGATGCGCGCCTGCATGGCGTTGAAGGCCATGGCGGCGTGGGCGACTTCGGTCGGGCCTTTTTCGTCCAGGTGCACCGGGTGGGTGTTGGGGTCCAGCGTTTCGACGGCTTGTGCGAGGCGGGTGAGGGGGCGAATGGCGATTCTCACGGCCAGCCAGGTGCACAGAATCATCAGCAACAGTTGGCCGAGCAAGACGACCGGCAACCAGGGTGACAACGGCACCATAGACGGACGCACGTCGATGGTGACCGGGCTGCCATCGGCCAGTTTCAGATGGACCTGGAAATGTTTGATCGGACCGGGAATGTCGGTCACGGTCATCGGGTAATCCTTGCCGATGGCGTCCTTGATCGAGGTCACCGCGATAGGCGTATCGCTCATCGCCGTGCCGGGCGAACCTTCATCCAGCAAATAGCGATAGTTGCGGCGATCCAGTTGTTGCAGCCAACTCATGCGTTCTTCGGCCGGCAAGCGGTCGAGGATGGCGATGGACGTTGAAACGTCGGTTTCCAGATTGCCCAGCATGGTGTTTTTCGCGCTTTCGTAGCGCTCGTAGTACTGCGCGCCGAAAGACAGGACCTGCGCCAGAATCAGACCGATCAGGAATATCAGCGACAGGCGTGAGGCGAGGGTGCGGGGCCACCGCAGGGAAAGGTTCATGCGGGCGCCCCGAGGACTTCCACCGGCAGCGAAAACACATAGCCTTCGCTGCGCACGGTTTTGATGTAGGCCGGTTCCCGTGCGTCGTCGAGCAAGCGCTGACGCAGGCGGCTGACCAGCAAATCGATGGAACGGTCGAACAGATCGGCATCGCGGCCCTGGGTCAGGTTCAGCAACTGGTCGCGGTTGAGCACCCGTTGCGGATGATCGAGGAACACCCGCAGCAGTCGATATTCCGCGCCGCTGAGCGCGACCATGGTGCCGTCGTCATCGAGCAGATGGCGGGCCGAGGTGTCCAGGCGCCAGCGACCGAAGGCCAGCAGGCGACCGCTTTCGGTGACCACCAGGTTGGGCGGCAGCATCCGTGTGCGCCGCAGCACCGCGTTGATCCGCGCCAGCAGTTCACGGGCGGCGAACGGCTTGACCAGGTAATCGTCGGCGCCCATTTCCAGGCCGATGATGCGGTCGGTTTCATCGTTGCGCGCAGTTAGCATCAGCACCGGGGTGGTCTTGTGTTTGCCAGCGCGGATCTCGCGGCACAGCATCAGGCCATCGTCGCCCGGCATCATGATGTCGAGCACGATCAAGTCCACCGGCGTGGTCTCCAGGAACGCGCGCATCTGCCGGCCGTCCGCCACGACGGTGGTGCGCAGGCCGTTCTTCTTCAGGTAGTTGCCTACCAGCTCTCGAATCTCGCGGTCATCGTCCACGATGAGGATGTGATCGACGTGTTCCATGGGCCAAGCCTCTTCAAATAGGGAATGCGCACAGTCTATCGAGCCTTTGCCCGCTCGCCCGCCACCCTTTGTATTGCAGTGTATCTGGTGTGTCGGCGGATACACATGGACTTAAAAACCCGGGAATCCAGGGGTTTTGTATCGCTGTGTATCGGCAGGCCCCTTTGATACGTACCGATTTACACGCGCCGCTTCTCGACACAGACGAGATACCTCAGGGCCTTCTAATAGGTTCCATCGAGGCAAACCCAACCGCCTCGGCTCAATTGAACGACCTACCCATTGAAGCCTTGAGGACACCACCATGAACACCAAAGCCATCTACGCCGCTTGCCTGTTTGCCGCCCTGAACATCTGCACCCTGTCGGCCCGTGCCGAAGCTGACGTCAGCGCCAGGACCTACAGCTACGGCACGCACCTGGACATCAAGAAAGTGGTGTCGTTGACACAGGACACCACGAACGCCTGCGGGATTGTCGATGCCCAGCTGACTTACCTGGACTCCCAGAACAAAACCCAGGTGCTGGACTACCGAAAAATTGCTGACTGCAACGAAGACAACTGAGTCCTTCGCTGACCGATTGCCAATCCCCTTTGATACAGGAATAACGCCATGAACAACGTAACCCGCTTTTTGACCGCCTCTGCCTTCGCCCTTGCCGGCGCCGCCGCTCACGCCAACGCCGCCGTTGAACAAAGCACCTGCGGCAGCAGCACCTGCTTCCAGCTGACCCCGGTGAACGAGCAGGGCGCCAACGACTTGCTGGTGCAGGACGGTTCGAGCCGTACGCCGCAAGGGCAGATGGTGGCTGCGGATGGTTCGAGCCGTACGCCGCAAGGTCAGATGGTTGCCGAGAACGGTGGCAGCCGCACGCCACAAGGCCAGTTGCTGGATGAGCAGACGGCCTGAGGCCGGACACTGTTTCTGTAATCACCCACATTCCAGGTGGGAGCGGGCTTGCTCGCGAAAGCGATTCAACATTCAGCATTGATGTTGGCTGACAGTCCGCCTTCGCGAGCAAGCCCGCTCCCACATTGGATCGGTGTTAACCGCCACCCTCGTATTTATAGGTGATCCTCATGTTTCTCATCGCTTTCCTGGGCGGCATTTTGACCGTCCTCAGTCCCTGCATCCTCCCGGTCGTGCCGTTCCTGTTCGCCGGGGTCGACCGCACTCGCTCCTCGATCCTGCTCACCCTCGGCGGCATGGTCCTGACCTTCGCCCTGATCTCCAGCCTGGCCGTGGTCAGCAGTGAATGGGTGGTGCAAGCCAACAACACCGGTCGCCACGTGGCCCTGATCGTGATGGCGCTGTTTGCCCTGTCGCTGATTTCGGCGCGGGTCGGTGGCTGGCTGGCACGCCCGTTCGTGCTGTTGGGCAATCGCCTCGACCCCGACACCCGCAAAATGTCCGGCCCGTTGGGTTCGGTGATGATCGGTGTCGCCACCGGTCTGCTCTGGGCGCCGTGCGCCGGGCCGATCCTCGGTGTGATCCTCACCGGCGCCATGCTGCAAGGCGCCAACGCGCAAACCAGTCTGTTGCTGGTGGCGTACGGCCTGGGCAGCGCGTTGTCCCTGGGCACCTTGATCTTCGCCGGTCGCGGCCTGGTCAATCGCTTGAAAGCGTCGATTCCGGTGACCGGCTGGTTGCGACGCGGTACCGGGTTTGCGGTACTGGCGGCTGCGGTGGTGATTTCCACCGGCGCCGACAAGACCCTGCTGGCCGGCACTTCTTCCGAGGGCGTCAGCAGTATCGAGAAAGGCGTGCTGGAAAGCGTACCGAAAGTGGTCGATTACCTGGTCAGCAAGGTCAAGGCCGATACAAGCCTGGACAATGCCCAAGGCCCGATGCCGTCGCTGTCCGGCGCCGTCGAATGGATCAACTCGCCAGCACTGACCAATGAGTCGCTCAAAGGCAAAGTGGTGCTGGTGGACTTCTGGACCTACGACTGCATCAACTGCCAGCACACCCTGCCTTATGTGAAGGACTGGGCGAAGAAATACGAGAAGGATGGCCTGGTGGTGATCGGCGTCCACACCCCGGAATACGGCTTCGAACGCATCATTTCCAACGTCAAGGATCAGGTGAAAAAGCTCGGCATCACATACCCGGTGGCCATCGACAACAACTACGCGATCTGGCGCAACTTCGATAACCAGTACTGGCCCGCTCACTACCTGATCGACGCCAAGGGGCAGGTGCGTTTCACCCACTTCGGTGAAGGTCGCTACGAAACCCAGGAAAAGATGATCCAGCAGTTGCTGGAAGAAGCGAAAGCCCCCGCTGCGTAACCCGTCAACTCAATGGCTCACAGGCTCCGCGCCGTGGGCCATTGTTCGTTTCTCCTGACTGCGCCGCCACGCTGCGGGCGGTGCGCCGAACTCCCGCCGAAACGCCCGGCTGAATGCCGTATCGGTCTGGTAACCGACCTCTTCGGCGATGCGCATCAATGAGCTGTTACTGCTGCGTAACAGGTTGGCCGCCAGCAACATGCGCCATTGCGTCAGGTACTGCATCGGCGAAATCCCCACCAGTTGCTGAAAGCGTTCCGCCAATACCGATCTTGAGGTGCCGGCGGTGCGCGCCAGTTCATCCAGTGTCCAGGCATGACAGGGTTTTTTGTGCAGCGCGTTGAGGGCGGCGCCGACGATCCGGTCGCCGACACCCGCCAGCCAACCGGTCCGGCCTTCGCCCTGTTCGTGCATGTACAAACGCAGCACTTCGATGAACAACACCTCGGCCAGCTTGGCCAGTACGCCTTCACCACCGGGCCTTGGCGAGCGCGCTTCGGCCAGCGCATAACGCACCGAAGATTCCAGCCAGATCCCGGCGTTCGAACCTCGCACATTGACCTTTACCACGGCCGGCAACCCCGTCAACAACATGCCCGCCAGCCGCGTATCGCACGCCAGATAACCGCACACCAGGCGCGTGACCGCGCCGCCACCGCCATAACTCAACTGCCGTGGACGGCGCGCGAGCACGACGTCCAGCCGTGCGCCGCTGGCCGGCGCGAGACCGGGTTTGGAGCACATGCGGTGGGCATCGCCCTGCGGAAACACCACCACATCGCCAGCCGTCAGCAATTGGGGAGGATCATCACCGAGCTCGACATAACACTCGCCTTCGGTGATCAAGTGAAAGATCACCACGCGTTCGGCGCCGGGCTCGAGAAACGGTGCGGCGGTGTCTGCGCTCGGTGACTGATAACACCAGGGGGCAGTGAACCTGGTGTTGATGAAAATCGCGCCGACCAGGCGGACGACGCGCAGGGTCTGGGACAGGGCGTCCATGGTGGTGTTCCCCTGTGGGCGGGCAGTTTTTGATTGTGAGCCTGTGGCGGCACAACGCGAAACCTCCGGACGATCGGGCAAGGTTGGCCGACGATCGGGCAGGACGCCGATGGTCAGCAGCGCGATAGTTGGCACAGGGTCTGCCGACCCTGTCATCAATAACAAAAATGAGAGGTTGCCATGCCGAAGTTCATCATTGAACGCGAGATTCCGGGTGCTGGAACACTGTCAGAAAGGGATTTGAAAGCGGCTTCGCAAAAGTCCTGCCGAGCGTTGCGCGACTTGCCGGAGGTGCAGTGGCAGCAGAGTTATGTCACCGGTGACAAGCTCTACTGCGTGTACCTCTCGCCCAACGAAGAGTTGATCAGGGAGCATGCCAGGCTGAGTGGTTTCCCGGCCAACCGCATTTCCCGGGTCATGACCGTCATCGACCCCACCACGGCGGAATAAGCCGGGGGCGTTTGAACTCGTAACGGAGCGATTTGATGAGTACTCCCATTGATCTCACTGCCTTGAAAAACCGTCAGATGGCCGCCTGGGCCAGTGGCGACTATGCCGTGATCGGCACCACCTTGCAGATTGTCGGCGAGCAGCTCGCCGAAGCCTGCGACCTGCTTTGCGACGAGCGTGTGCTGGACGTCGCCGCCGGCAACGGCAACGCGACATTGGCGGCCGCGCGTCGGGGTGCCCGCGTCACGTCCACCGACTACGTCGCCGCGCTGCTGGAGCGCGGCGAAGACCGGGCCCGGGCGGAACGCCTGGAGGTGACCTTTCAAGTGGCGGATGCCGAGGCGCTGCCGTTCGAGGACGGCAGTTTCGATGCGGTGCTGTCGACCTTCGGCGTGATGTTCGCACCGGACCAGTCCAAGGCTGCCGCCGAGCTCGCGCGGGTCTGTCGTCCGGGCGGCCGGATCGGCCTCGCCAACTGGACGCCTGAAGGTTTCGTCGGCCAGATGTTCAAGACCCTGGGCCGGCACATGCCACCTCCGCCGGGGGCACAACCACCGTCGAACTGGGGTTCCGAGGCCTGGCTGCATAAGCATTTTGATGAGCGCGAGTTTCTGCTTCAGGTGACACGGCGGTTCTTCAATTTCCGCTACCGTTCGGCCGCGCATTTCATCGACACGTTCCGCACCTGGTATGGCCCGGTCCACAAGGCGTTCGCGGCGCTGCCCCCCGAAGGCGCCCAGGCCCTTGAAGGTGACCTGACCGAGCTGATCAACCGCTTGAACCGCACGGGTGAAAAATCGCTGGTGGTGCCGAGTGAATACCTTGAAGTGGTGATCACAAGGCGTTGACCCGGCAACGCCCCCCCCTGTGGGAGCGGGCTTGCTCGCGAAGGCGGAGTGTCAGTCAACAATGATGTCGCCTGACACTCCACCTTCGCGAGCAAGCCCGCTCCCACATTGGGTATGTGGTGTCTGGTCGATTGATTACTCATCCAACCGCTCGCTGTACACCACCCAGACGCTGCACGGCATTTTGTACAGCAGGTGCTCCACCGTGCTGCCGATCAACCTGCCCAAGCCGCGATGGCCGATGCGGCCCATGACGATCACGTCGATGTCGCAGGCATCGGCGTAGCGGGTCAGGACCTTTACCGGGTTGCCCATGATCATGTGCCGTTGCTGCGGCGCGATGCCGTTGCGTTCGGCCAGTTCGTTGAAGGCGGCTTCCTGGTAGTCGAACAGGGTCCTGGCTTTGCCCGACGAGAAAAACGCCGAACCGTTGTCGAAGCCGAATTCATCGGCGCTGATCGATGACAGGTCATAGGCGTAGACCACATCCAGCTCGGCATTACAGGCGCTCGCCAGTTTTGCCGCTTCGTGAAGAATGCGGTCATTGAAGCTTTTGTAGTGATCATCACGATGGAACGGGTCGACCGCCGCGACGATCTTGCGCGGCAAGGCATGCGCGGCATGGCTGACGAAGTGCAACGGCACCGGGCATTCCCGCAGCAAATGCACGTCGAGTGGCGTGAACATCAGCCTTGAGAGCATCGAATGCGGCTCCAGCGCCTTGATCAGCACGTCCATCGGCTGCTCTTTCAGGTGAATCAGGATTTCCTCCAGCGGCCGTTCGACCCACGTCACTTCGGTGGTGACGTGCACCCCGATCTTGCGCAAGGGTCGCGCCTGGTCCTCAAGCCATTGACGGTGTCGATCGACATAGCCCAGGCGCATCTGCTCCAGGGCCTTTTCATTGACCAGACTGGCGGTCGCCAGGCCCTCCAGATAATCGAACGCAACGATGTGCAGCGCCGCGTCTTCGGCCTTGGCCAGCGCTGCGGCCCTGTCGAAGGCGGGGCTGTGTTCCATCAGGGGTGAGGCGACCAGCATGAAACGTGATTGCTCAGACATGACAAACCTCCCGTGGGTAAACGAGCGTCAGGGTCATTCGACAGGCATTCAACCTTTTGAGTATTGACCATGATCAACCTGTCGTCTGGTCAGGCGGGAGTGGGGCGGGGTTATGAGGGTGGCGATTACGCCGTGAACATCAACCTTGAGAACAACGCAATTCCTTGTAGGAGCCGGCTTGCTGGCGATAGCGTCCGTCCAGTGACCATTAGTTTGACTGACAGAACGCCATCGCCAGCAAGCCGGCTCCTACAGGGGATTTGTGGGGTATTTGAATTTAAATAACCTTGGCGCCGCGTGCCTGCAACAGTTCGCGCAATACCGAGCGATGGCAGTGCGCTTCATCTTCGCAATAGCAGCCGACGGCCAGCGAGGTGTGATGGGAGAGGGCCGCCAACAGATCCAGCAACTGGCTGGGCGCAGGCTGATTCATTTCAGCCTTGAACTTGCGCTTGAAGCCCTCCCAGGTTTTTTCATCTGCCGCCGCCTTGGCTTCGGCCACTAATTCAGCACTGGGAGACAGCAGCGGTTGCCACACATCATAAAAATCCCGCTGGGCAAACTCAGCCTTCGGCACGCCACGAGGCGGGCGGCGCACGGTGCCTAACCGAAGGCCTTCATCGGGCAGGCGCGGTGAGCCGAGTCGTACGATATGAATAGGCATGGCTTATGGGTGCCGCGAGCCGTCAAACCATTCCATCGCCGTGCGCCAGATGCAAATCCCCAGAAAGTAGGCCGACATCAGCAACCAGAGCCCCATGACCATCGGGTTGATCACCGGATGGTTGATCACCAGCGACAAGCTGCACAGCAACCAGATGGCCGTCACTGCAATGTTGATCGGCATGAACCGGCGCACGCGAAACGGGTGCAGGAATTTCATCCGGGTCACGGTCAGCAACGCCAGGCCGATGACGGTGAGCAGGGTGATCCACGGCGACGGGGCGATGATGTACAGGCATAGCGCAACCACGTTCCACGCGGCGGGGAAGCCCTGGAAGTAGTTGTCTTTGCTTTTCATGTTGACGTTGCAGAAGCAGAACAGCGACGAGACCAGTATCAGCGACACGGTCAGCAGCAGGGTGTACTCCGGCAACGGGATGTAACGATAGATAAACAGTGCCGGGATAAACACGTACGTCAGGTAGTCGATGACCAGGTCAAGGATCGAGCCGTCGAAGCTCGGTAACACCGACTGCACATTGACCTTGCGCGCCAGTGCGCCGTCGAGCCCGTCGACGATCAGTGCGACGCCCAGCCACAGCAGGCAATTGGTGGGTTGGTTTTCCAGCAGGGCGAGGGTGGCGAGGAAGGCTGTGACTACGCCAGTGGCGGTAAAACCATGGGCGCCCCATGCTTTGAGCCTGGCGATGTGTAGGGTGGATATCACGGGGGCGTTCTCCAGAAAGTGAAGCAAGCCAGTCATCACCCTCGTTTATCGGGGGCGGTGGCGAACCGGGTCGGGTTGCAGGTATCGACCGGAAATCCGGGAATAAGGTTCACCGTCTGTAAATCTTAGCTGGGTCGTCAAAAAATACTGTGGTGTTGGGTATGAAATCCTTCACCGAGGGGAATGTCGCTGTCGGACTGCGCTTGCGTCCATTTCAGGGGGATGGCTGACCTGATCTTGCGGATGTACCCGGAACCATTGTGGGAGTGAGACCGGCTTGCCGGCGATGGCTGTGTATCAGGCGACGAATTTTTTAAGGGTGTACATATCCATTCCTGCGGTAACGGCGGCTATTGGTTTCGCTCTTACAGCGAGTCCCTTTTTCAAACGCCAAAAAGGAACCAAAAGGCTTT
>NZ_CATKQM010000060.1:0-15715 GCF_949768225.1 Pseudomonas sp. IT-P44
AAGCCTGGCTCCTACGGTAGGTTCGGGGGGTCAGATGCGGAACTGGCCGACCAGAGTGCCGAGGCGCTGGCCAAGATCAGCCAGGCTGCGGGATGTCTGGGCGCCGAGTTGGGTTTCGCCGGCCACGTTGTCCACGGCCACCGCGATCTGATGCACGCTGCGGTTGATCTCTTCGGCCACGGCGGTCTGCTCCTCGGCGGCGCTGGCGATCTGCGCGTTCATCGAGTTGATGGTGCCGATCAGTTGAGCCATGGTGTCCAGCGAAGCACCCGCTTCGTTGGCCTGCATGGACGTGCCGTCGCCGGCCTCGCTGGAGCGGCGCATCGCTTCCACCGCCGACTGAGTGCCGGCCTGCAAGCGGTCGATCATGCCCTGGATTTCCTGGGTGCTGATTTGCGTGCGGCTGGCCAGCGCACGGACTTCGTCGGCCACCACCGCAAAACCGCGACCGGCCTCACCGGCACGGGCCGCTTCAATGGCGGCGTTGAGCGCCAACAGGTTGGTCTGCTCGGCAATCGAACGGATCACCCCGAGCACGCTGACAATCGATGACACGTCCTTCTGCAGGCTGTCGAGGGACACGCCGCTGCTGCGAATATCGTCGACCAACGCATGGATCTTGACGATGCTGCCGGCCACCACACGCTTGGCCGTCTGACCTTCTTCGTCGGTCTGCTGCGCCGCCACTGCGGCGTTTTGTGCACTTTTCGCCACTTCTTGCGCGGCGGCCGACATTTCGTTGATCGCCGTGGCCACCTGATCGGTCTCGTGACGCTGACGCTCCATCGCCTGATCCGAACGCTGGGCCTGATCGGAGACCTGGTTCACCAGCCCGGTCAATTGCGAGGTCATTTCGGTGATCTGACGCACCAGACCGTGGATCTTGTCGACGAACCGGTTGAACGAGCCGGCGAGTTGGCCGAGTTCATCCTGGCTGGTGATGGTCAGGCGCCGGGTCAGGTCGCCCTCGCCCGCCGCGATGTCGTCGAGGTTGGCTTTCATCAGGTTCAGCGGACGCAGAATGGTGTTGGCCAGCAGCATGCCGGCGGCGGCAATCAGCAGCAGCACGACGGCGGCGATGCCGATGATGCTCAGCAACACGCCTTCCATCCGGTCTTGAACCTTGGCTTCGACCACGGCCACTTGCGCCTCGATACCGTCGAGGTTGACCGAGGTGCCGACCGCCATGTCCCACTTCGGCAAGTATTCGGTGTAGCCGAGTTTTGGTACCAGCACCTGAGTGTTGCCAGGCAATGGCGAGCTGTATTGCAGGTAGTGAGTGCCGTCTTTGGCGACTTTCACCAGGTCGCGGTTGACGTAGACGCCGTTTGGATCGCGGTTGTCCTTGAAGCTCTGGCCCACGCCTTCGGGGCTGTTGGCTTTGAACAGGCGCACGGTGTTGGAGTCGTAGCCGAAGAAGTAGCCTTCCTTGCCGTAGCTGATGCTCGACAGCAATTTGATCACTTGGGCCCGCGCCGCGTCATCGCCAGGGGCGGCGGCCTCGTAGAGCGGTTTGATCGCGGTCATGGCCACGGCGACGTAACTTTGCAGGGTGGCCTTGGCGTCGCTGAGCAGGCGCTGGCGCGTCTCCTCGACTTCCTTGCGGGCCTGTTCCTGCAGAACGAACAACGTGGTCAGGCTGATGACCAGCGCAAAGAGCAACACCGGGAGGACGGCAAGGGACAGGACTTTAGCCTTCAGGCTCATGCGCATGACGGTTCACTCTTTTGGTTTTATTGGCGTGGTTAAAGGCTTTAACGGCACGCCAACGCAAAACTGTAGGAGTCCGGCTTGCCGGCGATGGCGTCGTTGAAATGGCCATCGCCGGCAAGCCGGCTCCTACAGGTCCGAGGTGTCGCCTGATTTAGCGTTGATCACGCAATCTGTAGGAGCCAGCTTGCTGGCGATGGCGTTTTCACAGGCACCATCACCGGGCAGGTTGGAATCAGAGAACCATCGCGGCCACCCAGCCGAACGCCAGCAGCGGCAGGTTGTAATGCAGGAAGGTCGGGACCACGGTGTCCCAGATGTGGTGGTGCTGACCGTCGATGTTCAGGCCGGAGGTCGGCCCGAGCGTCGAGTCGGAAGCAGGCGAACCGGCGTCACCCAGCGCGCCGGCGGTGCCGACGATACAGACGATGGCGATCGGGCTGAACCCCAGTTGCACGCACAGCGGCACGAAAATCGCCGCCAGAATCGGCACGGTGGAAAACGACGAACCGATGCCCATGGTCACCAGCAGGCCGACCAGCAGCATCAGCAGCGCACCGATGCCTTTACTGTGGCCGATCCACGACGCCGACGCTTCAACCAGCGTCTGCACCTGACCGGTGGCCTTCATCACTTCGGCAAACCCCGAGGCGGCGATCATGATGAAACCGATCATCGCCATCATCTTCATGCCTTCGGTGAACAGGTCATCGGTGTCGCGCCACTTCACGATGCCCGACACCGAGAAGATCAAAAAGCCTGCCAGTGCACCGATAATCATCGAGTCCAGCAACAACTGAATAATGAACGCCGCCGCAATCGCCACACCCGCAACCATCAGGCTCAACGGGTTGTACTGCACCGCGACCTGCTCGACCTGTTCGATCTTTTCCAGGTCGTAGACGCGCTTCTTGCGGTAGCTGATAAAGGCTGCCGCAAGCCCCACCACCATGCCCAGCGCCGGAATGCCCATGGCATGGGTGACGTTGATGCCGCTGATATCGACGCCGCTGCGGGCCACGTTGGCCAGCAGGATTTCATTGAGGAAGATGTTGCCGAAGCCCACTGGCAGGAACATGTACGGGGTGATCAGGCCAAAGGTCATGACGCAGGCGATCAACCGCCGATCCAGTTGCAGCTTGGTCAGCACATACAGTAGCGGCGGCACCAGCAACGGAATAAAAGCGATATGTATCGGCAGAATATTCTGTGAAGCGATGGCCACCACCCACAGCAGGCCGATCAGCAGCCACTTCACCGAGCCGCCACCGTTGGCGTGCTGGCGGTCAACCATGGCCAGGGCTTTGTCGGCCAGCGCATGGGCCAGGCCGGACTTGGCAATCGCCACCGCGAAGGCGCCGAGCAAGGCATAAGACAAGGCCACCGTCGCCCCGCCGCCGAGGCCGCTGTTGAAGGCTTTCAAGGTGGCGTCGATGCCCAGGCCACCGGTCAAACCACCCACCAGCGCGCCGATAATCAGCGCGATCACCACGTGCACGCGGGACAGGCTGAGAATCAGCATGATGCCGACCGCGGCAATTACAGCATTAATCATCGTTACCTCAAGGCAAGCGAAATGAGCCCGGCCGGCAGTCTGCGAAGAGCCGCCAGCGGGATAAGGAATGGGTTTTATTAGAGGGCGCGCACTGTGCCGGACCATCACCGCCTTGTCAAAGCCAGCGACCCGAACGCACGAGCGACGCCGCCCCTGTCGGAACCACACCGCGACCTTTCCGAAACGACATCGCCCCCTGTAGGAGCCGGCTTGCTGGCGATGGCGTCCGTCCAGTCAATAACGGATTGGCTGACCCACCGCTATCGCCAGCAAGCCGGCTCCTACAAGGGTTGTGCGGGTGATTCGATTTCCGTCGGACGGCATAAAGATTGCGGATTTTCGGCCGTTACAGTGCAAAGTCTCAGATATTTATCGAATAAGGACGTCTCCATGTCGCTCAGACAACTTTCCATTCAATGGAAAATCACCCTGCTGGCCGGGCTTTGCCTCGCCGGTATCGTGACCTTGCTGGTAGGTCTTTCGCTGTATCGCATGGAGCACAGTTCCGAGCTGGTGAAAGCCTCGAGCATGGAGATGCTCACTGAAGCCGCCCAGGCCCGGATCGAGTCCCAGGGCGAAAACCAGGCGCTGAACATTCGCCAGCAGTTCATGGATGCCTATCAATATGGCCACGGCTTTTCCCGTCAGGTGTTGTTCCTGCGCGATCAGGCCGAAAAGCGCTTTCTCGATGCCTTCGACCTGCGTGAAGACCTGACCCGCCAGGTCAAGTCTGCGTTGCAAGCCAACCCGGAATTGCTCGGCCTGTCGCTGGTGTTCGAAGCCAATGCGCTGGACGGCAAGGACGAACTATTCGCCGGCCAGGCTGAGCTGGGCAGCAACGACAAGGGCCGTTTCGCGCTGTACTGGTCGCAACCGACCCCCGGCAAGGTGACGTCGATGGCGCTGCCCGAAAGCGACATGGCCGACACCAGCACCGGCCCCAGCGGTGAACCCGCCAACGCCTGGTTCACCTGCCCGCGCACCTCGCTCAAGCCCTGCGTGATCGAACCCTACTTCTATGTGATCGACGGCCAGAACGTGCTGATGACCAGCATCGTGTTCCCGCTGATGGTCAACGGCAAAGTCATCGCCTCGCTGTCGGTGGACATCAACCTCAACAGCCTGCAAGCCGTCAGCCAAGGCGCGAGCAAGAAGCTTTATGACGGCCAGACCAACGTCAGCATCATCAGCCCGGCCGGTTTGCTCGCCGGCTACAGCCCGGACGCCAGCAAACTCGCCCAGCGCCTGGACGCTGTGGATAAAACCAACGGCACCGAGCTGATCCGCCTGCTCGCCGCCAGCAGCAAAACCGCCAGCCTGCACAGCAACCAGCAGTTGAAAGTGCTGTCGCCGTTCCAGCCGATCCCCGATGGCAAATCGTGGGGCGTGTTGCTCGATGTGCCGGAAAAAGTCCTGGTCGGCCCCGCCGAAACCCTGAAAAAACAACTCGATGAAAGCAATACCGCCGGCACACTGGTCGAACTCGGCCTCGGCGTGCTGGCCGCGTTGATCGGCCTGTTGCTGGTGTGGCTGATGGCGCGCAGCGTGACCAAACCGATCCTCGGCGTGGCGCACATGCTCGAAGACATCGCCAGCGGCGAAGGCGACCTGACCCGGCGCCTGGCCTACGACAAAAAGGATGAACTGGGCCAGTTGGCCGGCTGGTTCAACCGCTTCCTCGACAAGTTGCAACCGATCATCGCCGAGGTGAAACGCTCGGTTCAGGACGCACGCAGCACGGCGGACCAGTCTTCTGCCATCGCCACGCAGACTAGTGCCGGCATGGAACAGCAATACCGTCAGGTCGATCAGGTGGCGACCGCTTCCCACGAAATGAGCGCCACCGCCCAGGACGTTGCCCGCAGCGCGGCACAAGCGGCACAAGCAGCGCGCGATGCCGATCACGCCACCCGCCGTGGCTTGACTGTGATCGACCAGACCACCACCAGCATCGACAACCTCGCCGCCGACATGAGCGCAGCGATGGTGCAGGTCGAAGGCTTGGCGGCCAACAGCGAGAAAATCGGTTCGGTACTGGAAGTGATCCGCGCCATCGCCGAGCAGACCAACCTGCTGGCCCTCAACGCCGCCATCGAAGCGGCCCGTGCCGGTGAGGCCGGTCGCGGTTTTGCGGTGGTCGCCGACGAAGTGCGCAACCTGGCGCGACGTACGCAGGAGTCGGTTGAAGAAACCCGTCTGGTGATCGAGCAGTTGCAGAACGGCACGCAGGATGTGGTGGGGTCGATGAACAACAGCCATCGCCAGGCTCAGGGCAGTGTCGAGCAGGTCAGCCAGGCCGTCACGGCGTTGCGCCAGATCGGCGACGCAGTGACGGTGATCAGCGACATGAACCTGCAGATTGCCTCAGCGGCGGAAGAGCAAAGCGCGGTGGCGGAAGAGATCAACAACAACGTGGCGACGATCCGGGACGTGACCGAGTCGCTGTCGGGGCAGGCGAATGAGTCGGCGCGGGTGAGCCAGTCGCTCAACAGCCTGGCGAATCAGCAGCAGAGCCTGATGGATCAATTCCGCGTCTGACTGACAACACACCTCCTGTAGGAGCCGGCTTGCTGGCGATGGCGGCGATACATTCAACACATGTGTTGCCTGACAGAACGCCATCGCCAGCAAGCCGGCTCCTACAGGTTATCGGGGTTTTCAATTTCAGCGTTTGGGCAGTTCGATGACAACCTTCAACCCGCCCCACTCGCTCTCCTCCAGCTGCAACACCCCGCCCCACGTATCGACGATGTCGCGCACAATCCCCAGCCCCAACCCATGCCCTTGCGCCTGTTCATCCAGCCGCGTGCCCCGGCTGAACACCTGAGCGCGCTGGTCCTCGGGAATCCCCGGCCCATCATCTTCCACGCTTAGCTCGAACCCTGCGACCGTCTCGACCACGCTCAACCGCACCTCGGCATCCGCCCATTTGCAGGCGTTGTCCAGCAGGTTGCCCAGCAGTTCCAGCAAGTCTTCGCGATCCCAAGGCAGCTGCAACCCGGCCGGCGCGCGATAGCTCAGTTCAAGGTGTTCGCCGTGGATCATGTTCAACGTGGCGAGCAATCCCGGCAGTTCCGCATCGCAATCAAACAACGCCCCCGGCAGCGCATCGCCGGACAACCGTGCGCGGTTAAGCTCGCGATTGAGTCGTTGCTGAACCTGTGCCAATTGGTCTTTGAGGATCTTGCGCAGCTCGGGATGGGCGTCGAGTTTCTCGTTGGACGCCAGGCTCAACAACACCGCCAGCGGGGTTTTCAAGGCATGTCCAAGGTTGCCCAGCGCATTGCGCGAACGCTTGAGGCTGTCTTCGGTGTGGGCGAGCAAATGGTTGATCTGCGCCACCAGCGGCTCAAGTTCCACCGGCACCTGATCATCCAGTTGCGAACGCTGGCCCTGCTGCAACTGAGCAATCTGCTCACGGGCCTTTTCCAGTGGACGCAAGGCGCGGCGCACGGTGATCCGTTGCAACAGCAAAATCAGCAGCAACCCCGCCAGACCCAGGCCCAGCCCCACTTGCTGCATGCGCTTGAAACTCTCGCGCACCGGCGTGTAATCCTGAGCGACGCTGATGGAGATCGATTGTCCCAAACGGCGATAGTCCGAGCGCAAGACCAGCAATTGCTGGCCTTCCGGCCCCAGTTGCAGGTTGCTGTGCAGGCCGGGATGTTCGAGGCGCGGCAATTCCTGATCCCACAACGAACGGGAGCGCCAATGGCTGTCGGCAAAATCTATGCGGAAGTAATGCCCGGAAAACGGCCGCTGATAAGCCGGTGACAGATGTCGCTCATCCAGCTGCAAGCCCTGCGGCCCGCGCACCAGCGCCACCAGCAAACTTTCGCTGTCGTTGCGCAGCCCCGCTTCGAGGTAGCGCTGCAAGCCCACTTCGAACAACCACAGGCTGGTTTGCGCCAGCACCAGGCCGACGATCACCATCACGCTGATCAGCCCCAGACTCAAGCGGCGCTGGATCGACCTCACTGCGCTTGCCCGCCGAACAGGTAACCCTGGCCGCGACGGGTTTCGATCACGCTGCGCCCGAGCTTGCGCCGCAGGTGGTTGACGTGAACTTCCAGCACGTTGGAATCGCGCTCGGTCTCACCGTCGTAGAGGTGTTCGGCGAGGTGGCTTTTGGAGAGGATCTGCTCGGGGTGCAGCATGAAATAGCGCAGCAGGCGAAACTCCGCGGCGGTGAGCTGGATGTCGGCACCGTCGCGGGTCACGCATTGCCGGCCTTCGTCCAGGTGCAATCCGGCCGACTGCAACGTCGGTTGATTGACCTGGCCGTGGGAGCGGCGCAACAACGCCTGAATGCGCAAATGCAGCTCTTCAGGGTGGAAAGGTTTGCTCAGGTAATCGTCGGCGCCGGCCTTGAGGCCTTCGATCCGTTCGGCCCAGGAACCGCGCGCGGTGAGGATCAACACCGGCGTAGCCAGCCCACCGGCGCGCCATTGCGCCAACACGTCGAGCCCCGGCAAACCGGGCAGACCGAGGTCGAGGATGATCAGGTCATACGGTTCGCTGCTGCCCTGATACACCGCATCTCGACCGTCGGCCAGCCAATCCACGGCGTAGCCCTGGCGGTTGAGGCCGGCCATCAGTTCGTCGGCCAGGGGCACATGGTCTTCCACCAGCAGCAATCGCATCGGTCAATCTTCCTTGTCTTTCAGTAACTCGCCAGTGGCGGCGTCGAGGTCCAGTTCACGGACCACGCCTTCGGTGGTCAGCAGTTCGACTTCATAAATGTAGACGTCGTGTTTCTCTTCGAGCTCGGCTTCCAGCAGCTTAGAGCCTGGATAACGCTCCAGCGCCTGTTTCACCACTTGTTCGAGCGGCAGGATCACGCCCTGCTGGCGCAGACGCAGGGCTTCGTCCTGATCGAGGTCGCGGGCCATGACGATCGAGCAAAACGCCAGAAGCACCAGCGCCATGCGTGACAATGAACACACCTTCATTACGTATCCTGATGATCCTTGAGAAGTTGCCCGCTGACCGCGTCTAATTCCAGGTCCCACTCAAGGCCTTGCGGGTCGCGCAGCTCCACCTGATAGATGTACTTGCCGTACTCTTCTTCCAGCTCGGTTTCGGTGACCGTCGAGCCTGGGTGTTTGGCCAATGCCGTGGCGTTGAGCTTCTCGAAAGACACAATGGTACCAGCGTCGCGCAGCCGCAGGGCTTCGTCGGGGCCCAGGTCGCGAGCGTGGGCGATACTGACGGTCATGGCGACGATGGAGGCGGTGTACAGGGCAGTCAGGGTTTTCATGGGTGTCTCCGTATTTTTTATGTGCTGCGTACGGAAGGCACCTTAGCGATTCGAACTTAATTGAAACTGAATTGCCATCATCAAGAATGGCATCACGCTATCGTCGGCATACGCCAAACCTGTAGGAGCACGGCTTGCTGGCGAAGGCGCCCTTGACCTCGCCTTCGCCGGCAAGCCGTGCTCCTACAGATTCCTGGTGCAACATCGAATGCGAGGTATTGCCGCCCCCTGCAGCCACACTGTTTATAATCCGCCCGCTTGCCAGACATCGAGACCGGTATGACCGCCATCCACATCAAGTTCCCTTCCCTGACCCTCAAGGCCGGCCCGCGTGCCTTCACGCGCATCCGCGAGCACGGCTTGAACGCCGCCGATGTCGGTACGTTGCCGGGTGCTGCCGGCGGGCCGAAGGCGTTGGGGATTCAAGGTCTGGACCTGGCGCTGTTTGGCGAATGGCTGCCCGCCGCGCCGCGTGAACGGTCGCTGATCGGCGCCTCGGTCGGCTCCTGGCGCTTCGCCAGTGCCTGCCTGCCGGACGCCGCCGAAGGCATCCGCCGCCTCGGTCACCTGTACACCGAGCAGAATTTCGCCAAAGGCGTGACCATGGCGCAGATCAGCCAGAGCTCGCAACGCATGCTCAATGACCTGCTCGACGGTCGCGATGCGGCGATTCTGAGCAATGCCAATTACCGGCTGAACATCATGGTGGTCAAAAGCCATGGCCTGCTCGCGGACGATCATCGCGGTCGTCTCGGGCTGGGCCTGTCGTCGGTGATCGCCGACAACCTGCGCGGTCGCGCGCGGCTGTCGCGGCATTTCGAGCGGCTGATCATCCACGACCCGCGCCTGGCACCGCCGGTCAACGCGCTGAACGATTTCCCCTCGCGCTTCGTCGCACTGAATACCGGCAACCTGCGTCAGGCCCTGCTCGCCTCGGGCTCGATCCCGATGGTCATGGAAGGCGTGCGCGACCTGCCGGGCGCCGGCGCCGGGACGTTCCGCGACGGCGGCCTGCTCGACTATCACCTCGACCTGCCCTACAGCGGCAACGACATCGTGCTCTATCCACACTTCACCGACCGGGTGATTCCCGGCTGGTTCGACAAAACCCTGCCGTGGCGCCGTGCCTGCCCAACGCGCTTGCAGGATGTCCTGTTGCTGGCGCCGTCCAAGGAATACCTGGCCCGCCTGCCCTACGGCAAACTGCCGGACCGTAACGACTTCAAGCGTTTCATGGGCGATGCGCCGAGCCGGCAGAAATACTGGCGTGCAACCATGGATGAAAGCCGCAGGCTGGGCGATGAGTTTCTCGAACTGGCCGCCAACGGTCGCCTTGGCGAACGCTTGCTGACCCTTTAGTCAGGACAAACTGTTAAACTCGCCGCCTGCCCACATCGCTGCGGCGATCGCCACCTGACAGAGCTGAAACCACTGTGGAAATCTTCAAAGAATTTACCTTCGAATCCGCCCACCGCCTGCCCCACGTCCCGGAAGGCCACAAGTGCGGCCGCCTGCACGGTCACTCGTTCAAAGTGGCGATTCATTTGAGTGGCGATCTGGACCCGCATACCGGCTGGATTCGCGACTTTTCCGAGATCAAGGCGATCTTCAAGCCGTTGTATGAGCGCCTGGATCACAACTACTTGAATGACATTCCGGGGTTGGAGAATCCGACCAGTGAAGTGTTGGCCAAGTGGATCTGGGTTGAATTGAAGCCGCTGTTGCCGGAGCTTAGTGCGATTCGGATTCATGAGACTTGTACTAGCGGGTGTATTTATCGCGGCGAATAAGTCGATAGATCAAAAAACCACCGAGCTCGGTGGTTTTTTATGGCTACTACAAATTGCAATTCCCGCTATTGATGAGCACGCGATTTCATATGCTGTGTTAGGCCTCTACGCGTCGCATATCGTGAATCACAACCTTGTACGTCACATTTATAACGCTTCTCACCCATATGGGATGCTCGCCAGTGTGTATTGAGGTTTGAATTGTTTAAAAATGCACTGCCGCAGTCAAAGCAGACAGCAGAGTTCTCACCGATGTGCGTTTGCCTATGTGCCCTCAGCCCCCTCGGCTGACGGAAACCTTTACCGCATTCCTCACAAATAAACGTTTTCTCACCGGTGTGCGTGAGTTCATGAACTTTCAAGTCCAATTTTTGGGCGAAGCGTCTTCCACAGGTGACGCATGCATGATTTTTCTCGCCCGAATGCTTTTGTTGCATATGCCTGTCGAAATGCCCCTGCTGTTTGAAACTCTGAGAGCACATGGGGCAAGCGAAAGGCCGCTCACCGGTATGTGCTCGCATATGAGTTTTGAGTAAGCTCGGCGTTTTAAAGCTTTTGACACATCCTGCCCAAGTACACGCAAATGGTTTGAGCGCTGCCGAGGATGAACCGGCGACAGGCAATGTTGGAGCGGTTGCTAACGACGAAGTGACCGTTGTCCGTGGCGCCAAATCTATTTCATCAATACCTACAGATTCGTTTTGACTGACTAATCTCTCGTCAAAGGGCTGTAAACCTTCAAACTCGACAGAGTCCATGGACGACTGAGACTCGTTGGAATAGTTTTCAATCTGGACTGACGACACTTCAGCATCAGACCGAAGTGCGTCAGAAATATGAATCCATGCAGCTCGCCTCGCATCCAACGCCAAGTCTTCGGGGTCACGTAATTCACCTCCCCGCGCAATAACATCCTTGATGCTTTCCCTCATTCGCCCGTCGCAGTCCACATGCCCCACCGGCGAATTCCCCACAAAACAATACAGATTCAACCCATCCACGGCCCCCGCCGGGTCCGGGTTGATCCATCGGCACAGCCACGGCGCAAAGTAACGATAACCGTAGTAATACAACCCGGTCGCATCCCGTTCCTTGCCCGAATAGCGAATGGTTTTGTACGCACCGCTCTGATCGCTATGGTTTTCATAGGCCGTGCCGCCAAACGGGTAAAACTCTTCGCGGCTTTGCACCCTGGCCTGTTCATCCAATTCCAGCGTCCCGGACCTGAGATGATCGGTCAGGTGGTAACGCAACGAATGGTCGGGCGCATCGGCGCCGTGCAACCACGTCACCCGATTGCGTCCGGCGTCCAGGTCGAGCACTTCATGCTGCTTGCCGCCCGGACGATGATGGATCTCCAGCCCCGGCAGGTAGCGCACTTCGGCGATCACGGTGCGGGCGGCGGCCAGTGCGGTGCGGACCTTGCGCAGGCGTTTGCCACCGCCGCCGTAGAGGTAGCGTTCGGTGTCGTCGTCTTCGGCTTCGCGCACCACCGGCGATACGCTGGACAACTGGTTGCGCGCATCCCAGGTCATGGCTTGGCCAGGCTGCAAATATTGCAGGTTGCCGTTGGCGTCGAAATGGCGGGCGAAATCCGGCGGCTGTTCGCCCTTGAGCAGGCTGCGATTGCTGTCCGGGTCGATGTCCCAGCGCCGGGTGAACGGTTGGACGCCGAGGTGGCGCAGTTCAGTCAGGTTGCCACCCGCGTCGTAGTCGTATTCTTCGCGATAGTTGACCACGGCGTTGGGGTTGGCCGAGGCGCGGTACGCAGTACCGGGATACATCGATGGGCGTTCGGCTTCCCAGCCACTGGCGTGGGTTAACTGACCCAGCGTGTCGTAGCCGTAGGTGCATTGGCCATCGATGCGCTGGTTGTTGTGGTAATGGACCGGCAGGGCGTGATTGTCGATCTGGAGGATGTTGCCCATCGGGTCGACGTTGTATCGCAGGTCTTGCAGCGGCGCGGCGTTCGGCAACCCGGCGCACAAGCGCAGCAGGCGCCCGTCATCGAGCGCGTACTGCGCCTCGGTGACCACGCCGTTGCCGGCGGTTTCCCGTTCGACTTTTCCGCCGGGGTTATAGCGGATGTCGTGCACCAGACACTGCCCGGGCGCAGCACTGTTCGCCGGTTGCAACCAGCCGTCCTTGAGCTGCCCGGCCACGGTGTAGGTGAAGTGGCGACGGTGTTTTTTGGCGTCGGTGAGGCTGAGCAAATCGCCCAACGGGTTATAGACCCAATGGCTTGCAAGCCCGGGATCAGCTTCCAGCAAGCGATCACGTGCGGCGCAGTCCAGCGGCCAGTCCGGCGGATCGAGGGAGGCCAGAAAGTGGCTGATTTCACTTAACGCCAGGCCCCGCAGATCGTACGCCGGCATGTGCCGCGTGCCGGCTAAATCGTCGTGACGAATCACTCGGCCGCATTGATTGGCAGCATCAAAACCGCCCCCGGCACTGCCGTATTCAAAACGCTCCACAACCCGTTCCAGCTCTCTTACGGCAACAGGCCGCAGCGACGAATCGTACTGCGTATCCTGCCGGCCCGCCCGACTGTCCCATCCACTCAAGACCTCATCCGCTTGCCCGGGCAACAACACCCGCCACCCGGCATCGACACTGTCAGTCGCCAACACCTTGCCGGTCAGAGAAAAACAATGACTCAACGCCGGAGTAAACAACCGCGCATCCCACTGCTCAATCTCCCTTCCCGCTGCATCGAACACCTGCCGCGTCACCCGCGCCTGCGGCGTTTGCCCACTCTGCCCACGCCAGTACGCCACACCACGCACAGCCAGGCCGCGCGGGTCGATGACCGCCAGTGCGGGCGTTCCGTGATGCAGGCTGAGGTTGTCCATGGGCTGTGCATATCATCCGCCATCAACAGCCGTCTACTGTCACAAATCACAGGTATTCATCCCGCTGATCCGACAGATCAAAAAAACTGCCGGGACGAGCGGTTTTTTTATGCCTATGCTTTTTCGCTCGCACCCGCCAAGAGGACGTCCCCATGACTGACTGGCCGCTGGCTCAAACCTATCGCTTCAACGGGCACTCTGTCCGTTACGCCGTGCGTGGCGACGGCCCGCCGTTGGTGTTCGTGCATGGCACGCCGTTCTCTTCGTTTGTGTGGCACCGGATTGCGCCGCACTTCATCACGTCGCACCGGGTGCATTATTTCGACCTGCTGGGTTACGGGCTGTCCGAGAAGGTCGAGGGTGATGTGTCGCTGGGGGTGCAGAACGAGTTGTTGACCCAACTGCTGGAGCATTGGGGGCTGGATTGCCCGGATGTGGTGGCCCACGATTTCGGCGGCGCGACGGTGCTGCGCGCGCATCTGCTGAACGGCAAGGACTACCGCAGCCTGACGCTGATCGACCCGGTGGCGTTGACGCCGTGGGGCTCGCCGTTCGTGCAGCAGGTGCGTCAGCATGAAGCGGCGTTCAGCGGTGTGCCCGATTACATTCAGCGGGCGATTGTGTCGGCCTATGTTCGCGGGGCGATCAAGCGCGACATACCCGACGATGAACTCGCGCCCTACGTGCAACCGTGGCTGGGCGATCCGGGGCAAGCGGCGTTTTACCGGCAGATCGCGCAGATGGATCAGCGCTATACCCGCGAGGTCGAGGGGTTGTACCCGACGATTCGTTGCCCGGTGCAGATTCTGTGGGGCGAGGATGATCAGTGGATCCCCATCGAGCGTGGCCGCGCACTGCAGCAGATGATTGCGGGGGCGCAGTTTCACCCAATCCCCAATGCCGGGCATCTGGTTCAGGAAGATGCGCCTGAAGCCATCGTTGCCGCACTGCTGCGTTTTCTCCCAGCACATAGATCCCCTTGAAAACACACGGACTCTTGTAGGAGCCGGCTTGCTGCGGGCGGCGTTCCGACGATAGCGGTGTGTCATTCGGCACATATGTTGCGTGTCATACCGCGATCGTCGGAACGCCGCCCGCAGCAAGCCGGCTCCTACAAAAAGCGGTGTTTCTTCAGTTGGTCCCGATCAATGGCGGGCATTTTTCTTTCGCTGCCGTGGTCAAAGTTCGCATCTGACCGATGCTCGATTTCCGTTGCCGCGCTAATGTCTATAACTGACGCGCCAACGCACTACTACAAGATCTCCAAAAGGATTCGCCTGATGCACATCATCAACGCCCGCCTGCGCAACCAAGAAGGCCTGCATGAATTGCACCTGGAAAACGGCCTGATCAGCAATATTGCCCGTCAGACCGAAGCGCCGACCCTGGGCCCCGATGATCTGGACGCCGGCGGCAACCTGGTGGTGCCGCCCTTCGTCGAACCGCACATCCACCTCGACGCCACGCTCACCGCCGGCGAACCGCGCTGGAACATGAGCGGAACGCTGTTCGAAGGCATCGAATGCTGGGGCGAGCGCAAGGTGACGATCACCGAGGAAGACACCAAGACCCGCGCCAGGAAAACCATCCAGGCCCTCGCCGCCCACGGCATCCAGCATGTGCGCACCCATGTCGATGTCACCGACCCGCAGCTGACGGCGCTGAGAGCGATGCTCGAAGTGCGCGAGGAAAGCCGGCACCTGATCGACATGCAAATCGTTGCATTCCCCCAGGAAGGCATCGAGTCGTACCGCAACGGTCGTGAGCTGATGGAAGAAGCGATCCGCATGGGCGCGGACGTGGTTGGCGGGATTCCGCATTTCGAATACACCCGCGATCAGGGCGTGAGCTCAGTGAAGTTCCTGATGGACCTCGCCGAGCGCACCGGTTGCCTGGTGGACGTGCATTGCGATGAAACCGACGACCCGCATTCGCGGTTTCTCGAAGTGCTCGCCGAAGAAGCCCGCAGCCGCGACATGGGCTCGCGGGTCACGGCCAGCCACACCACGGCCATGGGCTCTTACGACAACGCGTACTGCGCCAAACTGTTTCGCCTGCTCGGGCATTCAGGGATCAGTTTTGTATCCTGCCCCACCGAAAGCATTCACCTGCAAGGGCGCTACGACAACTTTCCGAAACGTCGTGGCGTCACTCGGGTGAATGAATTGCTCGAAGCGGGGATGAACGTGTGCTTCGGCCAGGACTCGATCGTCGACCCGTGGTATCCGCTGGGTAACGGCAACATTTTGCGGGTGCTCGAAGCGGGTCTGCACATCTGTCACATGCTCGGGTATCGCAACCTGCAAAGCGCGCTGGACCTGGTCACCGACAACAGTGCCAGGGCGATGAACCTGGGGGATCGGTATGGACTGGAGCGCGGGCGGCCGGCGAATTTGCTGATTCTTTCGGCGGACAGCGATTACGAGGTGATCCGCAGTCAGGGCTTGCCGCTGTATTCGGTTCGTGATGGGAAGGTGTTGATGAAGCGGGAGATGCCGGTGGTGGAGTTTTTTGGTGAGCAACCCTGAGTTTTGTGTTGGCTGAGCTG
>NZ_CATKQM010000061.1:0-15500 GCF_949768225.1 Pseudomonas sp. IT-P44
GAACGCCGCCCGCAGCAAGCCGGCTCCTACAGGGAATCGCGTTTGCTTTTGATTTTCACCACTCATCAGGTCGAGCGTTAGCTCGCCTTCAGCTTTTGATCTTGAGGTACACGCCCCCTCGAGAGGCTGAGTGGAGGTTCTGCGTAGTGGGCAACCCGGCATGGATGCCGGGTTAGCCGCCCCCGGCCAGGGATGGCCGATGGCGGCGGGCCCACGGAGCAGGACCGGAGCGAGGGCATGGCAAGCATTAGCGAGCCACCGAACGAAAGGGGCAAGAGCCCTTTGGTTACTTTGGGGCTTTTCCAAAGTGACTCGCCGTAAGGGCGAAACCAATACCAGCCATCACAAAAAAAACGGATATACCCCCAACCTACCCCCCAACCAAGCGCAAAGCCAAAGCCTTGGCCTGACTAGCCACGTCAGTCACCGCCGTACTCTCCCACCACATCCCCCGCAACGGCGGCCCCATGGCAAACAGTCGACTCGCAACCTGCCCATCACCACCCAGCACCGCGCCATCAACCGCCGCCGCAATCCCCAGCGCCAACGGCCCCGGCCGCACCAACCCTCGGGCCAACAGCTGCTGCGGCAACGGTCGCGCCACCCGTCGCCAGTCGTACTCGATGCCACTGGAATTGATCAACGCCGCGCCACTGACGACAACCGTTTGCGCTTCACCACGTCGACGAATACAGATACTGACACCGCCCGAAGCCGGCTCCAGCCCTTTGAACGAAGCCGCCTGAATCCGCAACCGCCCTTCCCCGTGCAATCGTGCAACCAACTCGGCACTCAACGGCGGCGACCGGTGATGATGACTTTCCCACCACGGCCGCACATGCCGCACAAACTGCCGACGCTGCCCATCCGTCGCCTGACTCCACAACCGACCGATATGCGCCCGCACCGTATCCAGCGGCGCCTGCCAGTCGATACCCTGTTCAATGGCATCCCGGCAATGCCGACGCAGTTCCCGCACCAACTGTCGCGGCGTACGAATACTGTGATCCTCGGCAAGAAAATCCACCCACGCCGGTGGTTGTCGACGCACGTGCGGCAGCAAGCCATGCCGCGAAAACACTTCGATCGGCCCGCGATGCCCGGCCTGTTCCAGCGACACCACGGCATCGACCATGGTCAGGCCCGAACCGATGATCAACACTGTCGATTGCGGATCCAGCTCACGCATCGCGGCAACACCCCAGGGATCAAGCGCCGCAGCGTTCAAGCCACTGGACTCGGTCTGCGGCGTGCGCGCAGCCGGAAACATCCCGGTCGCCAGCACCGCATAAGCGCCCTGCAACCGCTGGCCGTCACTCAAGCTCAGCCGCACCGAATCATCCAGCGTCTGCAAGTCCACCACCTCGGCCCGCACATGCTCGACCGTCGAGCCATTCAACGCGCCCAGCGCTTGCGCTTCGGCCAACCGTTGCTGCACGTACAACCCGAAAATCCCCCGGGGCGGAAATAGCTCGCTGACCGGCACATGCTGCTCATCGGACTCCGGCCAGCCACCGCCGGCGATGTACTCGGTCAGCCAATGCGTCAGGTCGTCGGCGTTGTCCGGGTCGACGCTCATGCGCGCCGCGTTGCCGTTGAGCGTATGGCCCAACTCGACCGCGCTGTAGGCCTCGCCCCGTCCAAGTTCTGCCCGGGGCTCGATCACCAGCAACGAGCGTTTACCGGGCAGGCGCAACAACTGCGCCGCCAGCATCGCGCCGCTGAGGCCACCGCCGACGATCAGGATGTCCGCATGGCGGATGGCGTCGGTCGCCTGTCCGCGTTGGGTTTCAGTCATGGCGTTCTCACTGCTCAGTGTTTACCTAAATAAAAGTCATGCAGATCGCCCCGCGCCAACAGCGCCTCGCTGCTGCCGGACAACACCAC
Source organism: Pseudomonas sp. IT-P44 (assembly GCF_949768225.1). NCBI lineage: Bacteria > Pseudomonadati > Pseudomonadota > Gammaproteobacteria > Pseudomonadales > Pseudomonadaceae > Pseudomonas > Pseudomonas sp. IT-P44. The sequence continues at coordinate 1,888 of NZ_CATKQM010000061.1, forward strand.
CCGGCCGGTGTCGAGGACATGGGCCTGTGAAGCGTACTTGAGCGCCACATTAATGTTTTGCTCGGCAATCAGAAAGCTCACCTGCTCGTCGCGATTGAGTTGGGCGACGATCTCGAAAATCTCCTGGACGATAATAGGCGCCAAACCCATGGAAGGTTCATCAAGCAGTACCAAAGTAGGACGCGTCATCAACGCCCGGCCGATGGCGACCATCTGCTGCTCGCCACCGGACGTCAGTCCGGCCTGGGTCTTGCGCTTGGTTTTCAGGCGCGGGAACCAGGCGTAAATCCGCTCCAGGTCCCGGGCCAGGTCCTGGCGGTTCAAGCCGCGCACGAAGCCGCCACTGCGCAGGTTGTCTTCGACCGTCAACTGCGGGAACACGTGGCGACCTTCCAGCACGTGCACCATCCCTTGGCGCACCCGCAGACTGGGATCGACACCCGCCGTATCGCGACCGAGAAACTCGATCGTGCCGCGACTGACTTGCGCCCGCTCGGCCCGCACCAGCCCGGAAATCGCCTTCAGCGTGGTGCTTTTTCCCGCGCCGTTGGCACCGAGCAACGCGACGATGCCGCCCTTGGGCACCGTCAGCGAAACCCCGGCCACGGCCAGGATCGCGCCGTCGTAGATCACCTCGATGTCGTTGACTCGCAACAGGTCATTGGCGGCAGTGTCGCTGGCGGCTTGGTTCATGGTTTATTCATCCCCGGTGCAGGTGCGTGGCGTCAGGCCTTTTTCCTTGGCGAACGCGGCGGATTTTTCATCGATCAACGGCCGCAACAAGGCGCGGTCGGCGGCGATCCAGTCGCTGATCAGCGTCCAGTTCGCGCCGTCCCACTGCTGTACCCGCGCCGAACCGCCGCCCTCGTGATCCTTGCAGGACAATTTGAGGTTTTGCATCAGGCCGAAATAACCCATGTCCTTGAGCCGCGCATCGTCGATGTTCAGGTGCTCCAGCCCCCAGCGGCCTTCTTCGCCATTCAACGGACGCTTGCCGAATTTGCCTTGGGCCGTGCGGATCGCTTCCACCATGACAGCGGCATTCACCAGCCCGGAGTTGTAGTAGACGCTGCCGAAATTTTTCAGGTCCTTGAGGTCGCTCTTGCCCTTGTCGAGGATGAATTGCTTGAGGCGTTTGTGGATCTCGAAATCAGCGCCTGCGGGGTATGGCGTCAGTGCCAGATAGCCCTTGGCGGCGGCGCCTGCGGGCAACACGTCTTCGCTGGAACTGGCCCAGATGTCGCCGACGATGTGATCCACCGGGAAGCCGAAACGCGCGGCGGTTTTCACGGCGACCGGCGTCGACACGCCCCAGGTGCGCAGGAACACCCAGTCCGGGTTGACCTGGCGAATCTGCCGCCATTGTGCCGACTGCTCATTACCCGGATCGGCCACCGGAATCTGGATGTTCTCGAAACCGTATTTCTCCGCCAACAGCTTCAACGGGCCGAGGGTTTCCCGGCCATACGCGGAGTCGTGATAGACCGTGGCAATCTTCTTGCCCTTGAGTTTGTCGAAACCGCCCTCGCGCTGAGCGATGTAATTGATCAGGCTCGACGCCTCGCTGTAGAAGGTCAGCATCACCGGGAAGTTGTACGGGAACACCGTGCCATCGGTGGCTTCGGTGCGCCCGTAGCCGAGGGTAATCAGCGGGATCTTGTCGACTTCCGCGCGCTCGCTCAACGCATAGGCCGCCGGCGCGCCGTTGGGTGAATAGATCGCCACCGGCGCGCCATCCAGGCCTTTCTTGAAGCGCTCATAGCACTCGATGCCCTTCTCCGCCGTCCACTCGGTTTCGCATTCCTGCCACACCAGTTTGACGCCGTTGATTCCGCCTTCCACATCGTTGATGTAGTTCAGGTAATCGAGCATCCCGGCCCACACCTGCACGCCGCTGGAGGCGTAGGCGCCGACGCGATAGGTGGCCAACGGGAAGAATTGCTGGTCGGCCGAGGCCTGGACCACCGGCACTGCACTGCTGAAAACGGCCAGCGTCAAAGCGGCGCCGACCAACGAACGTTTCAAGGATGCACGCATGTTGTCTCTCTATCTAATAATGGAAAGGATTCAGAAGCGCAGCGGCCAGTGACTCAGCCGTTCACGAAGGTTGCCCAGCAGGCGGATCAGGCCTTCCGGTTCCTTGATCAGGAACAGGATGATCAGCACGCCGAAGATGATTTTTTGCAGGTTCTGCAACTGCCCGGCGTCCACCGAACCACCAAACAAGGCTTGCCCGGCGTGGCTGAGCAGGATCGGCAACAGGCTGATGAACGCCGCGCCGACGAAGTTGCCGGCGATGCTGCCCATGCCGCCGATAATGATGATGAACAGGATCTGGAACGACCGGTTGATATCGAAACTGCTGGCGCTGGCGGTGCCCAGGTAGGCGAAGGCCCACAGCGCGCCGGCGATGCCGAGGTAGAACGAACTGACGGCGAACGCCAGGTGTTTGTAGCGCACCACCGGAATGCCGATTACCGCTGCGGCAGTGTCCATGTCGCGGATCGCCATCCAGTTGCGGCCGATCTGGCTTTTCACCAGGTTCACCGCCACCCAGGTCAGCAACAGTACGGTGGTCAGGGTCAGCAGATAGCGACCGAGCGGCGTGTTCAGGTCGTGGCCGAACAGCGCGAGTTTCGGTGCGGAAATGGTCCCGGACGAACCGTAGTTGTAGAACCAGGGGAATTTGACGAACAGCCACTCCAGGAAAAACTGCGCCGCCAGCGTGGTGACCATCAGGTAAAAGCCTTTGATCCGCGAGCTCGGCAGGCCGAAAACAAACCCCACCACCGCGCTGATCAGCCCGCCGCCGAGCAGCGCGACGGGCAAGCCAAGCTCAGGCAAGCGCAGCAAAAATCCATACGTGGCAAACGCCCCGACCGCCATGAACCCGGCCGCGCCGACCGAGGTCTGGCCGGTGTATCCGGTGAGCAGATTCAGGCCGAGGCCGGCCAGGGACAGCACCAGAAACGGGATCAGGATTGCGTTCAACCAATAGTCGTTGCCGGTCAGCGGCACGACCACGAAGGCGATCAATAACAGGCCAAGCAGTCCAAACGGGATACGACGCTGGATCAACACCGACGGCGCGGTTTCGCGGGCAAGGGAAATGGTCATGGGTTCAGACTCGCTCGATGGCGCGCTCGCCGAACAGGCCGGCGGGACGGATGTACAGGAAGGCCAAGGCCAGGACATAGGCGAACCACGGGGTGATGCCGCCGCCGATCAGCGGACCGACGTAGACCTCGGCGAGGTTCTCCGCCGCGCCGACAATCAGCCCGCCGACGATGGCCCCGCCAATCGAGGTGAAGCCACCGATGATCAGCACCGGCAACGCTTTGAGCACCACCAGCGACAGCGAAAACTGCACCCCTTGGCGAGCGCCCCAAAGCAGTCCCGCCACCAACCCGACAACCCCAGCCACGGCCCAGACGATCTGCCAGATCCGGTTGAGGTTGATGCCGATCGACAGCGCGGCGGTGGTGTCATCCGCCACCGCCCGCAACGACACGCCGATGCGGGTCTTGTTGAACAGCAACGCCAGCACCGTCACCAGGACGATGGCGGCAGCGGCGGCGATCAGGTCGAACTGGCTGACCATCATCCCGCCGATGAACACCGGCACGTCGTCTATCCCTAAGTCCAGCGCCCGCACTTGCGAGCCCATCAAGCCTTGTGCCAGGCCTTCGATAATGAAGGACAGCCCGAGCGTGGCCATGAACAAGGTGATCTGCGAGCGGTTGACCAGTGGCCGCAGCACCAGCCGTTCGATCAGCAACGCGCCGATGATCATCACCACCACGGTCAGCAACAACGCCAGGGCAAACGGCACGCCCTGATCGTGCAGGCTGACGAAGGTCAGCGCGGCGAACAACAGCATCGCGCCCTGGGCAAAATTGAACACGCCGCTGGCCTTATAGATCAGCACGAAGCCGATAGCGACCAGCGAATACATGGTCCCGGCGAGCAAGCCGCCGAGCAGGGTTTCGAAGAAAAATGTCATCAGTGCACCACTCCCAGATACGCCGCGATCACTTCGGGATCGGCCTGCACTTCGGCCGGCGTGCCGTCGCCGACCTTGCGCCCGTAATCGAGGACCACGACGTGGTCGGACAGGCCCATGACCACGCTCATATCGTGCTCGATCAACACCACCGTGGTGCCGAGGTCGCGGTTGATGTCGGCGATTAAACGGGCCATTTCCTGTTTCTCTTCGGCGTTCATCCCGGCCATCGGCTCATCCAGCAGCAACAGGCGCGGACCGGCGATCAAGGCACGGCCGAGCTCTACGCGTTTTTGCAGGCCGTAGGACAGATTGCCCACCGGCACATCGCGATGCGCCTGCAGCTCAAGAAATTCGAGAATGCCCTGGGCTTGTTGGCGGAAGGCTTCGGCCTCGCGGCGTGCTCGCGGCAGGTTGAGTGCCTGTTCGATGAAGCTGCTGCGCAAGTGCCGCGACAGGCCGGTGAGGATGTTGTCGATCACGCTCATTTTCTTGAACAACGCGTTGTTCTGGAACGTGCGGCCAATGCCTCGGCGCGCAGCGGTCAACGGGTCGATGCGTTTGAACGGCTGTTGCTCGAAGACAATTGAACCGGCGTCGAAGCGGTACACGCCGTTCAGCACGTTGAGCAGCGAACTCTTGCCCGCGCCGTTGGGGCCGATCAGCGCGCAGATCTCGCCCCGACGCACGTCGAAGGACAGCTCGTTGATCGCTTTCACGCCTTTGAAGGACAGGGAAATGCCGCTGACTTGCAGGATGGAATCGGTCGAAGTCATGCGATGTCCCGTTTGAATTCAGTGAGCCAGGTTGGCGCGGCTTTCACCTCAGGCGTGCGCGTGGCCTGCCAGATGTAATGCAGGTTGTGAAAACCGAGCAGTCGCCGAACGCGATTCTTGATCAGGCGTTGCAGGCCTTTTTCCGGGTGAGCGATGGCCCACTCGCAAAGACGCCGACGCCAGGTGCCTTGCGCGGCGAGGCGACTGTCGATTTCCTCGGCCAGCAGTTGCAGGCGTTCGGCCGACAGCAGCAGCCCCGAAGGCGCCACCTCACGACGGTCGCGACTGGCACTGCCGGGGCTTTCCGGGAAAGCCAGGGATTGGCCGCTGCTTAGCCATTGCTCAAGCAACACCGTCAGGCCGGCCTGCCATTGCGTGCCCTCTTCGCTCCACAGTTGCGCGTTCTGGCGCCAACGGCTGAGGCGCTGAGGAGTGTCGACCGAGCCAAGCAGGTCGTTGAAGTTGAGCAGCGTTTGGCCCTGATTGAGCCACAATTGCCGGGTCTGCCGGCCCTGAACGAAGGCGTGCGTGGGCCCGCTGCGCCAGAGGGTTTTGTGCAGGGATTCGGGGTCGAGGTTGTCCGGCAGGGTCAGCAACTGCCCGCCGATGTGTTGTGCGGCCAGGGCCAGCAGCAACAGATTCGGTTCGAACGCACCGCTGAGGGCCAGGCGCGAATCTTCGGTAAAACCTTGTTGGCGCAAGCCGTCGGCCAAACGCTCGACATCGCGCAGGGCATCGATCCAGCGCCAGACAAACCACTGGCCATGGCGCTTGTGCCGCAACGCCGGCTGCAACGGACTGACCTGCGCCCAGTGACGCAATTGCTCCAGCGCCGTGGGCAGCTCGACCCGCCGCTCGGCGGTGTCCGCGAGGGGCGGACGTTTGAGTTCATGCACGCTCATGGGTTGACCTCCTGTTCATGGGCAAAAGCGTGCGGTGGTCCGCTGGGCCAAAATCTCTAAATCACCACCATCCCCTGTAGGAGCCGGCTTGCCGGCGATAGCGGCGTGACAGCCGACATCAATGCTGGATGTACCGGCCTCTTCGCGGGCAAGCCTCGCTCCTACAGGGTTTTGTGTTGTCTGCAAATATCATCCACAACACGAATCCTGTAGGAGCCGGCTTGCTGGCGATGGCGGCGTGACAGCCGACATCAATGCTGGATGTGCCGGCCCCTTCGCGAGCAGGCTCGCTCCCACAGGTTTCGCGTCGCCAGCGATATTTGTGCACGACACAAAACCCTGTAGGAGCCGGCTTGCCGGCGATGGCGGCGTGACAGCCGACATCAATGCTGGATGTGCCGGCCCCTTCGCGAGCAGGCTCGCTCCCACAGGTTTCGTGTCGCCAACGATATTTGTGCACGACACAAAACCCTGTAGGAGCCGGCTTGCTGGCGATAGCGGCGTGACAGCCGACATCAATGCTGGATGTACCGGCCCCTTCGCGGGCAAGCCCGCTCCTACAGGTTTCGCGTCGCCAGCGATATTTGTGCACGACACAAAACCCTGTAGGAGCCGGCTTGCCGGCGATGGCGGCGTGACAGCCGACATCAATGTTGGATGTGCCGGCCCCTTCGCGAGCAGGCTCGCTCCCACAGGTTTCGCGTCGCCAGCGATATTTGTGCATGACACAAAATCCTGTAGGAGCCGGCTTGCTGCGGGCGGCGTTCCGACGATGGCGTCTAGGCAGACACCACCTTCCTCTCCTGCTGCCGCAACCCCGCCAAATCCCGATACCCCGCTCCCGGATGTATCTCCGGCAACCGCGCGCCCTCCCCGAACAACTTCTCGCGCAAGGTCCCCGGTGCGTACTCGGTCTTGTAGACCCCACGCTTCTGCAACTCCGGCACCAGCAGTTCCACGGCGTCGATAAAGGTTTCGTGCGTCAGCGCATAGGCCAGGTTGAAGCCGTCCACATCGGTCTCCTCGACCCACTCCTGCAAAAGATCGGCAACCGTTTCGGGGCTGCCGACAAACAGCGGACCAAACCCGCCAATCCCGACCCAGTCCGCCAGTTCATTCGGCGTCCAGACCTTGTTCGGATCGGCCGTGGAGAACGCTTCCACTGCCGATTGGATGGCGTTGGTGTGCACATGCTTGAGCGGTTCATCCGGTTTGAACTGACTGAAATCGATCCCGGTCCAGCCCGAAATCAATGCCATCGCACCTTCGTAGCTGACCCAGGTTTTGTATTCCTCAAACTTGGCTTTAGCCTTGGCATCAGTCTCACCGAGAATCACCGTTTGCAGGTTGAAGATCAGGATCTTCGACGGATCACGCCCGGCCTCGGCGGCGCGACGACGGATGTCGGCCACGGTCTTTTTCAACAGCACCTTCGACGGCGCCGCCACAAACACGCATTCGGCATGCTCGGCGGCAAACTGCTTGCCACGACTCGATGCACCGGCCTGGTACAGCACTGGCGTGCGTTGCGGTGACGGTTCGCAGAGGTGAATGCCCGGCACCTGGAAGTGTTTACCGACGTGCTGGATCTCGTGGATTTTGCTCGGTTCACTGAAGATCCTGCGCTCGCGATCGCGCAGGATCGCGCCCTCCTCCCAACTGCCTTCCCAGAGTTTGTAGCAAACCTCCAGGTACTCTTCGGCGAAGTCGTAGCGGGCGTCGTGTTCAGTCTGGTTTTTCTGCCCGAGGTTCTTCGCACCGCTTTCCAGGTACGAGGTGACGATGTTCCAGCCGGCGCGGCCCTTGGTCAGGTGATCGAGGGTCGACAGGCGTCGGGCGAACGGATACGGGTGTTCAAACGACAGCGACGCGGTCAGGCCGAAACCCAGATGCTCGGTCACCAGCGCCATCGGCGGAATCAGTTGCAACGGATCGTTGACCGGCACCTGCGCCGCCTGACGGATCGCCGCCTCACCGTTGCCGTTGTAGACGTCGTAGATGCCGAGCACGTCGGCGATGAACAATCCGTCGAACTTGCCGCGCTCGAGGATTTTCGCCAGATCGGTCCAGTATTCGAGGTCTTTGTACTGCCATGAGCGGTCCCGTGGGTGCGCCCATAAACCGGGCGACTGGTGACCGACGCAGTTCATGTCGAAAGCGTTGAGGCGGATTTCACGAGGCATCAGGCAATACTCCTGAAACCGCGCAGGCGATAGTGCGATTAAAACGGGGAATAGCAGAAGTGGACAACATGACTTTCGGACTCCTGATGGATATGAGAGTCCTAATGCAGGAGTCGCGCCAGAATAGATAAGCCACTAAACTTCGACACTTCATGCCGTGCGACAAGAAACAGGAATCCATCTGACAACACAAAATGCTGAACAACTGTTTGCAGAGCAACACCTGCGGTTGAAAGCGCTCGAATCTGCAGGCAGACAAGAGCACTTATTTGCATATCAACTATTAATAATCAAGAACCAGGGTTTGCAACTGTAACGGCAGTCGACTTATGCCGCTCACTGCCGTCTGCATTTTCCAGATCATATCTAAACGCTACAGTTTTTTGGCCCTTTAGCTTTTCGTGGTTCTTTTCAATTTTAAAATTTGCTTGCTCGCCATCTTTTTTCACTTCGTGTGTACCTAACGAAAAATAATTAAGCTCCCCTGGCTTAAACCAGCCGTGAACAAGCTGACCATTTTTTGTATTTTTGTTAGTAGACGGAGGAGTAGAAATTTCAAAGTTAAACTTCGTTACTTCCACCTTTGGAGCATCCAGTTCGTTTGACATTTCGCACGTCCCTTTAAAAATCAAATATAACTTTCGGATTGGCTCGGATTTCGACACCCAATCTGGGTTAGTGCATGCACTTGCACTGACTTATATATAAAACCGGTAATGCGAGGGCGTCTACTGTCAGAAATAACAGGTCAACATGCGTTTCAGACGAGTGGTAACGGAGGTTTAACTGGCCGCGTCGAGCACGAATTCGGCTACGACAAAGCCTGTCATTGCGACAGGCTTGGAGTTGTTATCGAAAAACTTTTTTATTTGTCCGGAAGCTACCTAAGAAAACTTCGCCGGATGAATGCCATTCAGTCGAAAATTGCCAATAAGGTGAAGCTTCCAGCGCAACGGATCCTGCAGAGATCCAGCCAACACAGTGCGCTGCCCAGTCAGTTCGAATTCAGCATCGCTGACCGCGCTCAGCGCCCCTGCACTGGCAAGGTGAGACTCGGCAATGGCGACGCTGACCTCAGTGGCGTCTTCATGGCTATTCAAGAATTCTTCCGCACGTTCGAGCAGCGCGGCGGCAACTTCGATGCGGATGTGCACATCGCCGAAACGGCTGATGACAAACGGATCGTCCGTGGTTTTGCTCTGCTGACGAACGAAGCGCAGGGTCGCATCGAGCAAACTGCGGGCGTTGTGCAAATCGTGCTGACTCTTGGCCAGGGGTTGCCCGGCAGCAATCGGTTGGGTCAAGGCATTCATGGTGGACTCCTCAGTTCCAGGCGTGGCGCGCAGGCTTGACGCCGTTGAGCAGGTAGTTGCCGATCAGGTGGTATTTCCAGCGTGCCGGGTCGTGCAGCGTATGCGTGCGGGCGTTGCGCCAGTGGCGGTCGAGGTTGTGCTTACCGAGCACCGAGCGGGTCCCGGCCAGTTCGAAAAGTTTGCTGCTGGCGAGCAACGCGATTTCGGCAGACAGGACTTTGGCCTGAGCGACCACCACCGAGGCGTTGGCCACTGTGTCTTCATTGGGATTGAGCAACGCCGCGTCGATGGCTAGCCCGGCTTTCTTGAGGATCGCTTCGGTGCCGTGGACCCGCCATTCGAGGTCGCCGATGGCGGCGATGCTGAACGGGTCCTGCCAGCCGTGGTCGTGTCCGCTGTCGATCCATGGCCGGGATTCACGGGCATAGCGCTTGGTTTCTTCCAGCGCGCCGACGGCGATGCCGGTGTCCACTGCGGCTTGAATGATCTGTGAAATCGGGCCGTCGGCAGTGGGTTCGTCGAACGCTTTGTGAGCCGGAATCACCGCGTTCAACGGCACCTTCACCGCATTCAACGTGACGCCGCCGCTGGCGGTGGTGCGCTGGCCAAAACCGTCCCAACTGTCGATCACGGTCAGGCCGGGATTGTCGCGCTCGATGAACGCGATGAACGCCTGGTTCTGCTCGTTAACCGCCACCGCCGGGACGATGTGTGCGAACAGCGCGCCGGTGCAGTAGAACTTCTCGCCGTCGATTTGCGCGGTGTCCTTGTCGAAACGAATGCGGGTTTCAAAGGCCCCGGCGTATTTGCTTTTGGACTCGGAGAACGCGTTGCCGAAGCGGTAACCCTGCAAGACTTTGCCGAAGTAGTAACGCTTCTGCTCTTCGGTGGCGGTTTGCAGCAGGATATCGAGCACGCCGAGGTGGTTTTGCGGGATCTGGCCAAGGGAAGAGTCAGCGGCGGAAATGATCTTGATCACTTCGGCGACGGTCACGTAGGAAACGCCGGCGCCACCGTATGCCTTGGGAACGGTGATGCCCCAGAGGCCGCTGGCGGAAAACTCGTCGAGCTCGGCAACCGGCAAGCGGCGCTCGCGATCACGCACGCTGGCCTCGATGGCGAAGCGTGCAGCGAGTTTGTGAGCGACGGCGATTGCCTCGGCATCCGAATGGATGACGTGGACGGTGCGAGGGGGTTGGGCTGAGATTGTCATTACGCGACTCCAGCGTCAGGTGAATACCCAAACACCTCTACAGAAGTCGTGCCAATATCTTTAATCTTTATTAATCAGTATGTTACCGACAAAACTTAAATGACTTAACTAAATGAAGCGAGACAATCTGTGGATTTACTGTTGCTCGACAAACACTTCTGACAGCAAAACGCTCGACCCTTTGGTAGAGGTCGAGCGCTTTGCTATTCCACTCAATCAAGAACGCGAGATCTCGTAATTTATTGAATCAGAGAGGTCTCCGGTCGCGTCATGCCAGATGATGTATTTGAACTGTTTGTTCGGCCCTACATGATCAAGCAAAGTACTTTTTGGTACTTTTACTTGATAATAGCCATCGGTCGGCACGCCGAGCTTCAGCAGATACTCCTGACGCTCAATAAACACGCTGACATCTTCACGGGGGAAATTATTATCGGGCACAGGAATGAGGGCCGTAGCGCCATCCGCCGGAACATCTGTAAGTTTAATCACCCCACCTACAGCTTCTTTTACTTTTAGCGCTGGTAATAAAGCCATTTATCCAACTCCGTTCAGTGGACGGTCGGGCAAACCCTACCCGGCAGTCAGGGCAAGTCACGAGTACAACGTACTGAACGATATTTAAAGAACAATCACCCCGCCCGCCTACTGTCATAAATAACAGGTAGCGCATCATTTCAGATGAGCGGTATCCGAAATCAGATCACCACATTTCGCACAAATCGCGTCGCCACTTCCCCATCGTTGCGATAGGAATGAGGCTGGTTGCTGGCGAACATGAAAAACTCCCCCGCGCCGATGTTATGCGGCGTGTCGCGCACCATCAGCGTCAGGCAACCTTCGAACACGTAGATCTGTTCGCTCCAACCTTCTGCATCCGGTTGCGACGGATAAATCTCCCCTGGTTGCAGGCACCACTCCCACTGTTCCACTTCGCGGGTGGCGGTGGCTTTGGACAACAACACGGCTTTGCTGCCCGGAATCACCCCGGCCCAGGCCACTTCATTGATGCGGCTCGGGTCGCGGGCGTCCGGTGCCTGGATCAGATCGCTGAAGGCCACGTCCAGCGCTTCGGCCACGCGGTCGAGGGTGGTCAGGCTGACGTTCTTCTCGCCGGCCTCGATGGCCACCAGCATCCGGCGGCTGACCCCGGACTTCTCGGCGAGCGCGGTCTGGCTCATGTCGGCGGCGTGGCGCAGACGCCGAACGTTCAGGCTGACGTGCTGAAGGACCGAAGCCCGCTGCGTTGAATCTTTGTGCACTATATTGCTCACTTGTCGGAGTTGGGCAGTATACTGCGCAACATTCGGCGCATTGTGCGTCGCCCTCAGGTAGCGCGCAAGGTCATGACGTCGTTGAACTCTTCCCCGGCTTCTTCCCGCAAGTTCAGCAAGGCCGAGTGCGTGCTGGTGCTGATCACCATGGTCTGGGGCGGGACCTTCTTGCTGGTGCAGCACGCGATGACCGTCAGCGGCCCGATGTTCTTCGTCGGCCTGCGCTTTGCCGCCGCCGCGTGCATCGTCGCCCTGTTCTCCTGGCGTCATCTGCGGGAAATGACCCTGTTCGAACTCAAGGCCGGCGCCTTTATCGGCGTGGCGATCATGCTCGGTTACGGTTTGCAGACCGTCGGGCTGCAGAGCATTCCAAGCAGTCAGTCGGCCTTTATTACCGCGCTGTACGTACCCTTCGTGCCGTTGCTGCAATGGCTGGTGCTGGGGCGGCGCCCGGGGTTGATGCCGAGCATCGGGATCATGCTGGCGTTTACCGGGTTGATGTTGCTGTCGGGGCCAGCGGGCGCTTCGTTCAACTTCAGTCCGGGTGAAATCGCCACGCTGATCAGCGCCATCGCGATTGCCGCGGAGATCATTCTGATCAGCACCTACGCGGGCCAAGTCGATGTGCGCCGGGTGACAGTGGTGCAATTGGCGACCACTTCGGTGTTGTCATTCTTGTTGGTGGTGCCGACTCAGGAAGTCATTCCTGACTTTTCATGGTTATTGCTGTGCAGCGCCCTCGGCCTCGGCGCGGCGAGCGCGGCGATTCAGGTGGCGATGAACTGGGCGCAGAAGAGCGTTTCGCCGACGCGGGCGACGTTGATCTATGCCGGTGAACCGGTGTGGGCCGGAATCGTCGGGCGAATCGCCGGGGAGCGGTTGCCGGCGATTGCGTTGGTGGGCGCGGGGTTGATTGTGGCGGCAGTGATTGTGAGTGAGTTGAAGACCAAGGGTAAGGCTGCTGCGGTCGAGGAAGAGTTGGAGCGCGAAACTCAGGGGTAAACCTCAAGATTTGAAGCGTCTGATAAATCGTCTTCGCGAGCAAGCCCGCTCCCACATTTGATCTCCTGTGCACCATGGATCAAATGTGGGAGCGGGCTTGCTCGCGAAGGGGCCGGACGCCCACCCCGCGAACACTCTGGCAAGAACCGGATAGGTCAGCCACGTATTAAAACGCACGAAAGCAGGGCCGGAATAAGCCTACAAGAAGTGCAGCTGTTTCCGGCCTTTCGCCGGTTGACTGACTGACCCTCACTCCCTATCCTCGCGCCTGTCACGACTCATTCGTGATCGGGTTTGACGGCTCGGCGGTACTAAGGTGTGCATTGTCTTCCAACTTTGCTCGTGCACTTACGTGCTCGGTACAAAGCTTAATGGTGACTGTGCGCGGGGCACTTCCGGGTGCGCCGGGTACCTTAGACCGGTCCGTCAACCTGCGCACAGTTGCCACCCCTTCGTTTGACGGCGACCTGGTGGCGGCTCTTGATATCTAAGGAGTTACACCAATGACCAACGCAACCACAAAACACACACCTTTCGCCCCGTGCGACCACGTCGACCTTCACCTCTTCGCTGTACAACCCGACATCCCGCTGCTCGACGCCCTGGAACATGCCTCGGTCTACCTCAGCTGCGCCGAAGCCCTCGCCCATCAAGCTCCCAACGCAACGCTACCGGAGCACGTCGCAACCCTGCGTTGGGCGAGCAAACATATGATCGGCACCGCGCGTTCACTGGTGCAGGCCTCTATTGACGGCATGCACGCCGCTCAAGCGGAAGGTGACGCATGAACCCGCACATACCGATGACCAACAATGATTGCGATATTCCGGTGTTGCTGGTCGCCATGTACACATCCCTCCTGTAGGAGCCGGCTTGCCGGCGATGGACGATAACGCGGGCTGTCTGAATGAACGCGTCGTCCGGTCGTTTTTTCGCGGGCAAGCCTC
>NZ_CATKQM010000062.1:0-15359 GCF_949768225.1 Pseudomonas sp. IT-P44
CTTCCAAGTGACTCGCTGTAAAAGCGAAACCGCCAGCCGCCGTTACCGCAGAAACGGATATGTACCCCAACCCCACCATTATTGCGATTCCAGCAACTAATCTATGCAACACAGTTGCTGTTTCCTCACACATGAACTCATTACCATGCCTTCATAGTTAGGTTGCTAATGAAGTCAAAGAGGTCAGCATGCAAAGCAAAGTCGATGTCGCCGTCATGATCGGCAGCGGTGTGCCCGCCAGTTTGCGAGCGCAGGGGCAGAGCGTCTGCTGGGTCGTGCTGTTGAACGGCGAACGCCGGGGGACGGCATTCTCCCGTCGCGATGAAGCGGAGGAGTGCAAGGCTGCCTGGTTGGCCCAATTAAGCGCCGAAGCCCCCGACAGCCTGCATTGACTAGTGAACCTGATGCATACGCAGATTCAGGTCATCAACCACCCGTGACCAATCAGCATCCTCACGCAATTGTTCTTTCAGGAAACCGGCCTGCTGCGGCGTCCAGAACTCGGCATCGATGAGTTTTTTATCATCGGGCATAGGCGAATGACTGGCGATGAAGTCGTCGATGGCCTTCTCGCTGGAGTCCAGGCCGAGTTGGTCGAACAAGCCTTTCAAGTCGTGTGTAGGTGAATCCATCTGCATCTCCTTGAGGTCATTCAGTCGCATCGAGTGTGGAATCGGCAATGCAGTGTCATTGCATCTGAGGGAGCCGCGCATCAAGAGTTCGATAGGGGTTTAGCAGCTTTCTCCGGAATCGCCACAATGATGGCAATGGGCTATTGTCTGTCAGGGCTTCAACGATTACGATGCTGTCGCGTTTTTGGCGTCACAGAGCCGCCATTCAAAGAGTTCGAACAAGGATGTAGGCGACACTCGCTCCCCAGGATTTCCGCCTTTCAGTGCTGAATTGCCCATCCCTTGCGCGATTTTCTTTCGAGTCGACGCGTCCCCGATCCCGTATGAAAAGGATGTAAGCAGTGAAGCGTCTTGTTTATCTGATGGCCATCGCGCTTGGCCTGTCGCTGACCGGTTGTGTGTCGTTTACACCGCTGGGCCCCATTGGCGAACCCTTGAACCCCGCGCCATCCACCCTTGATCGTAGTGCCGAGATCAGCGACGTCGTGATTTCCGCCCCCGATCTGGACGACAAGGTGCGTGTCGCCGGCAGCCAACAGTTGACCGAGCAGATCAGCGTCTATGTCGACAAAAGCGATTACTTCAAGCGAATCGTGGCGTTCCCGGCCAAGGCCGGCGAGGACGACGTGGTGCTCAAGTTCAACCTGACCTCGCTGGCAGGCAAACGCACCATGCACCCGGCTTACCTTCCAGGTGCGCTGTTGACCTTGACCCTCTGGATCTGGGTCGACGGTCCGATTTACGTCGACAAATACGACCTCGCGGGTGAACTGATCATCGAAGACCGTCAGGGCAAGCAACTGGCCAGGTCGGTCGAGAAGGTGAAGCTCGACAAGAATGTCGGCATGTGGAATGCCGATTATCTCAATCCCCGCCTGGGCGGTACTCAGCTGCGTGAATTGATCGCTCAATTGCTGGCCGGTGCCACCCCTCAACTGCGTCCACTGTCAAAGGAATTGGCTGCACATGAATAAGTACCTTTTGGTTTTGCTGTTGATGGCCAGCAGCGCCCTGACTGGCTGCATTTCCTACTCCCAGCACAACTTGCCACCGGTGGATCAGTGGCCACCGGCCCAGGCCCGGCAAGACAAGCCCAGTGCTTATCTGCACGTGACCATTCAGCAGAAGTTCAACGGCGAACTGTCGGGCGCCGGGGACAATGCGGCGCTGGTGGAAAAGAACATGCTGGAAACCTTCAAGGAATCCGGACAGTTCAAAAGCGTGACCACGGACAAAGTTGACTCGAACTTGTACGTCACGAGTACGTTGACCAACAACGAACAAGGCAATATCGCCAGTGCCTGGCTGACGGGATTCACGTTTTTCGTGATCCCGACTACGTACAGCAATACCTTCACGCTGGAAACGGTGTTCAAGGATCAGGAAGGCAACGTGCTGGGCAAAATCGTCAAGCAGGAGAGCACTCGCACCTGGTTGCAGATTCTGCTGATTGTCGGGGCGCCGTTCAATGAACGAGGGGACGTGTTGCTCAAGCACTTGACCCAAAGCACGCTGGATGAAGCGGTCAAGCGCAAGCTGATCTGATCGATTGTCGCTATGACGGCGTGCAACCTGTGCAAGGTTGGCACGCCGCTGACACCTCTCGGGCCGAGGTGCCGACCTTGTCGGCGAGGCCCGTTCTGGCCTGATACAGCGCGCTGGCGGTCATGAAAATCGTGCTGCCCAGCGCCGGCTCCCGGACTTGTCCACCCCCATTTCAGGCTTTCAATGCCCCATCATCGACCGCAAGCTTCAGTGCCTTGGCGGCTTCCTTTGCGGCGATTTCGGCGACGTCCGAGGTTTTGAACCAACGATCCTTCTCGACCTGGTGATACGACACCGTGGTCAGCGGCGGTTTGGCGCGCATGACAATGACCGCCTGGAATTCGCCTTCGACTTCTCTGGCTTCGCCCCGGATAAAAAATTCACCGATATCAAATTCCGTCACGTAGCAGCCTTCCCCTGGAAATATCCTGTTGTGTTGAACGCCGTCCGTCTTGGGAACGGGTTTCATTGGTTCGGCAGTATGGCAGTAGTTGCCTGCCGACGGCTGAGTTAAGTCGTCGGCATGACGAAACGTCTATAAGAAGGGACTGAGCGTAGCGTTTAGCGATGTAATTCGAGCTGGCGGGCGAGCGCACATGCTTCGTTGTGGTCGCTGCGGAAACCTCTGACATGGCCAGTGGAAATTTCTTTGATGTGGAAAAACGCATTGCCGGCCAGAACGACCTGAAAACGCGGTGTGGCAAGCGTTTCAGGGTCAAGTTCAGGGTGTTGAAACCCCGCCGCGTACAGCGTCGACGGGTTGCCTGAGTAAGGCGCGAGGGGACGGGCGAAGTGTGTCAGGGGGCACATATGAAGTCCTTTTCGTTATTTTGCCGACGTGTGTACATCGTTTTGGGTAGTCTCGAAGAGCATCGCTGCTCTAGAATCACCGTCACTGGTGGGCGATTGATGGTTATCTAAAGCAATTTTTTGCCGGCGATATGTCGGAAAAGTGCTTTTTTTAAAGAGTTTTTTCCCTAAGGTTGGTAATCCGTTTTTTCTGGCAGTCAGAAGGGCTTTTTCCTTCAACCTCTGACGAACTCCAGGCAAGACGACGCGAGTGACTTTCCATTAGTCTTCTTACGCCTCGCGATGAATGAGCCCTCTGCTCGTTTCAGGATTTCAACACGGGTCATTTGGCGACACCTTCGGCATTGCCGCTTTTTTCTGCTGTGCGCTGTTTGCAGGCGTGCGGCATCATTTTCAGATGTGGGGATGTTTCCTTGGCAGTAAGTAATCTCGATATGCATGCTTTGTTCGTGCTGGGTGATTTGCGCGCAAAGCTGGTCAAGCAGTTCCAGTCACGTTTTGTTTACATCACCGAACAGAACGCCGAAGGCATTTACATTGCCGAGATCGACACCGAATCAGCACTGGTGGTGGACGACAAGCCAGGCTTGAAACTTAAAGTCGGCGATCATTTCAGCGCTTCGGTTTTGCCCAGTCGCGAAGGCGGCAAGCTGGACATCAAGTTCCGCGAAATCAAACTGACGGTGTATGGCCTGGGCGATTACGCGTTCGTGACCACCGCCGACGGTCACGGGATCGTGTTCAAGGAAGGTCACAGCGTGGTGATGGTGTTTGCCGCCCACCAACAATTGCAGGAAGGCCTGACCAAAACCCTGAAAGCCGTGACGGCCAAGGCCGCCAAGTGGCGCAAGGGTGAACTGGTAACCTTCAAGGCCAGCGAGTAATGCCCCTGACCCGCGCCGATTTTCACATACAGAACCAGGCCAGCGCCCAGGTGGAGGCCCAGCGACTGTTCGAACAGAAGGCCATCCTGCAAGGGGCCTGGCTGGGGTGGGTGGCGTCGCAGATCTACACGTTACGCCCGGCGGAGTACGCCAGCATGGTCAGAAGAGAGCTGGCGCGCTTGCAGGAAATTTCCGAAAAATAATCCTCGCCCCTCGAAAGCAGGAACCTCTACTACAGTCAGTTGACTGAGTATTTTGAGGCTTGCGGTCTTTATCAGGCCATCCTGCTATTGCTGTGAACAGCACGAGGTGCAAAAGCATGAACGGATTTCGACGGTTGCTGGCCACTGTTCTGGTCGCTTTCGGTCTGGGTTCACCCATTCCAGTATTCGCCGCCCAGGCGCCGATCCACTTCGCCGACCTGAACTGGGAAAGCGGCAGTCTGATCACCGATATCCTGCGGATCATTGTCGAGAAGGGCTACGGGCTGCAGACCGATACCTTGCCGGGAACGACCATCACCCTGGAAACCGCCCTGGCCAACAATGACATTCAGGTCATTGGCGAAGAATGGGCCGGTCGCAGCCCGGTCTGGGTCAAGGCTGAAGCCGAAGGTAAAGTCGCGAGTCTTGGCGATACGGTGAAGGGCGCCACCGAAGGCTGGTGGGTGCCCGAATACGTGATCAAGGGCGATCCGGCCAAGGGGATCAAACCGCTGGCCCCCGGCTTGCGCAGTGTCAGTGACCTGCCGAAATACAAGGACGTGTTCAGTGACCCGGAAAGCCCGGGCAAGGGGCGCTTCCTCAACAGCCCGATCGGCTGGACCTCGGAGGTGGTCAACAAGCAGAAGCTCACGGCCTATGGCTTGAACGACAGCTATGTGAACTTTCGCAGCGGCTCCGGAGCGGCGCTGGATGCGGAAATCAGTTCGTCGATCCGTCGTGGCAAGCCGGTCCTGTTCTATTACTGGTCGCCTACGCCCTTGCTCGGGCGCTTCAAACTGGTTCAGCTGGAAGAACCGCCGTTCGATGCCGAAGCCTGGAAAACCCTGACCGACGCCGACAACCCCAATCCGAAACCGACGCGCTCACTGCCCTCGAAGCTGTCGATTGGGGTGTCCACACCGTTCCAGAAACAATATCCGCAGATTGCCGAATTTTTCAGCAAGGTTGATTTTCCCATCGGCCCGTTGAACAAGGCGCTGGCTGATATGAGCGAGAAACACACTCCACCGCGCCAGGCGGCGGAGGCGTTCATGAAGGCGCACCCGGATGTGTGGCAAGCGTGGGTGCCGAAGGATGTGGCGGATAAAGTCTCCGCCGAGTTGAAATGATGGGTGCCGCTGATATCACCGGACTGTAGGAGCCGGCTTGCTGGCGATGGCGGCCTCGAAATCGATGCCGAACGCTCGGGCCTCATCGCCAGCAAGCCGGCTCCTACAGTGGATCGTGTCGTTCACCTTATTCAGGCCAGCCACAACACCCCTTGTAGGAGCCGGCTTGCTGGCGATGGCGACCTCCAAACCGATGCAAAACTTTCGGGCCTCATCGCCGGCAAGCCGGCTCCTACAGTGGGTCGTGTTGTTCACCTTATTCAGGCCTGCCACAACACCCCTTGTAGGAGCCAGCTTGCTGGCGATGGCGACCTCCAAACCGATGCAAAACTTTCGGGCCTCATCGCTGGCAAGCCGGCTCCTACGGGGAGTGTGGATCGAGCACTAAAACCGGGTTTGCACGGCCAGCTCAAAGGTCCGCGGTGTACCCAGGTAATACGCCGGCGACACGTGCGCAAACTCGGCATACACCTCGTTGGTCAGGTTGCGTACCCGGCCAGTGACGGTGGTGCGCCGATCGACCTTGTAGCTGAGAAACGTGCCATAGAGCGTATAAGACGGCACGGTCATCGTGTTGGCGCTGTCGGCAAACACCGAGGCGACGTACCGCGCATCGACACCTCCTTGCCATTGCGGCGCAAAATCATAGGTCAGCCACAGATTGCCGACCCGGTCCGGCACATTGGTCGGTGTGTTGCCCTTGCGTGAAACCACCACACCCGCAGCATTCTTCTCGGTGAACTCGTCGTACTGAGCGTCAACCCAGGCAAAGTTACCTTCGGCCAACAGCTTGTCGGTGATCCGCAACGAACTGGCCAGCTCGATGCCTTTGGACGTCTGCTGGCCCACGGGAATGCTAAGCGTCGGGTCCTGCGGATCGGTCACCGCGAAGTCTTTGCGCTCAATCGTGTACGCCGCCAGCGTCGCCGAACCGCGCCCGTCCAGGTAGTCGAATTTGCTGCCGACTTCCCATTGCTTGCCGGTCGAGACATCAAAATCCTGCGTGCCGTTGGGTTGTTCGGCGGCGGTGCTGTATTGCACGTAGACGTTGGCGTCAGGGATGAACTGGTAGGTCAGGCCGACGCGACCAGTTACAGGTTCCCAGCTACGTTTGAGATGACGTGGATTGCTGGCGGTCACTTCCCGGTGGTTGGTCACGTCCAGATCGATGTCGTCGTAACGCAGGCCGGTCAGCAACGACAATTTATCGGTCAGCGCCAGGCGGTTCTCGGCGAACAGCGCCTTGGTGGTGACTTCGTTGGTCTTGTCGCTGACAAACCCCGGCCGGGTGCCCGGAATGTCGTAGAAATGCCCCGGCTGAAAGTTGTCCGGGTCGACCGTGCTCGCGCCTTTTACGTTCAGCGGCGAATTGGTGGTCTGGTTGACCTTGTACTCGAAGCCGCCGGACCAGGTGGTATCCAGGCCAAACAACGTGTTGTCGTGACGCAGTTCGAACTGGTTGCCGTTCTGCTCGCCCTGATGGCGCACCTGATACGCCGTGGAACGGTTCACCGCGCGGTTGTTGGCGCTGTACTGATAGGTTTCCAGGTTGCGGTAATCGCGCTGACTGTCGAGGTGATAAAGCGTGTTGCGCAAGGTGGTGCTGTCGTTGATCCGGTAATCGATGATCGAGCGCACCCAGATTGTGCGTTGCTCGTAACGGCCGTCCTCGACGTTGTAGTTGTTGAAGCGGTTGTGCTTGTCGATCTTCAGTTCACCGGCCTTGGGATTCAGCACCGGCGTGCCCCAGTACGGACTGTCTTCGTGTTCATCCTGATATTCCAGGGCCAGGGTGTGGGACAGGTTTGGTGTCAGGTCACTGAGCAGCGAAAACGCCACGCTCCACGCATCGCGCTCCTGGCGATCAATGTAGCCGTTGCCGGTGTTGTGGCTGACATCCAGCCGCGCGTAATGCTGCACATCCGCACCGGCTTCACTGAGCGCGTGATTAAGGCCAAACGCGGTCTCGGTGGTGTCGTAACTGCTGTAGCTGATCCGGCCTTCGACCGCTTGCTCTTCACGGGTCGCCAGTCTGGTCACGTAGTTCAGCGAACCGCCCACGGAGCCGGCGCCATTGATCAGCGATGACGGGCCGCCCACCAGTTCCACCCGATCATAGATCCACGCATCCACGGGCCGGGCAAGGCCGCCGGAGACGTTGACGCCATTGAACATCTGGGTGATCTGGCTGCTGGTGAAACCACGGTAGGAGACGAACCCGCCGAAACCCGGCGGCGCACTGGCATTCACACCGGGCAAGGTGTTGGCGGCGTCCTGGAAGTTCTGCGCGCCGTGGCGTTCGATGTCGTTGCGGTTGGCAATCGCCACCGACGCCGGGGTTTCACGCACGCTCAGTCCCAGTCGCGAGGCCATGCCGCTGGATTGGTCCAGGCTCAGACCCGGCTCGGCGATGGCTTCGCCATCAATGGTGATTGGTGCGAGGTCCACTGTGGATTGTGCCCAGGCGTTAACGGACAGGCAGCCGATCAGGCTGGCCAGCAAAGGAATGGTTTTCATCGATGAATCCTGAATGCTTGCTAGGAAACAGCGCACAGGCGAACGCCTCGCGTTGGCGAAGTGAGCTGATTGAATGGCGAAGGATTCAGGCGAACGGTGGGGCGCGGGGGTTGGCCGAGGGCCAGGTGAAGCGGGCAGGGAGGTCAGCGTTGGCGACGACCACCAAGGGTGGACTGTGTGTTTGCGGGAGGATCGCCAGGGTCAGGCTGGAATTGAGCGCCGGGCCCATGCCGCCGGTGGAGCACAACGGGCAGCCGAAGGCTTTCGACAGTGTCGGCAGTTGCTCTTCGGAAGTGTTTGAGGACGCAGGTGCCTGAGTGCGCGGGTCAACCGTACAGAACTGGCCACCGAGGCCGTTGAGCTGCGCCCCGACCATTTGCCCGTGACCGATGCTGCAGGCGAACACATTGAACAGGACGCAGCAATAAAGCATCCATGCAATGAGTGAGCGATCGGTTCGGGCGAGTTTCATGGGGTGGCACTTTACCACCGTTGATCAGCCGCGCACTTCTAAAAATGCCGACTAGGATGATTCTGTTAATTCACTTTCAAGGATCCTCGACATGACGTTTGTGTTGGCTCAGTGGCTGGTGACGATCTTCGCGGTGATAAGCCTGATACATGTCTACTGGGCGCTGGGTGGCCAGTGGGCTTTCGTGGCGGCCGTGCCGCAAGTGCCGGGGGAGGACGGCGCGCAATCGCGACCCGCGTTCAAGCCTTCGAGGTGGCTGACGTTATTGGTGGCTTTCGGATTGCTGCTGATTGCAGCGCTGGTGTGTTTGCGCGTTGGCTGGTGGGTGCCGGCGGTGACCCATCAATCGCTGCAATGGGTGATCAGCGCAATCGCCATGCTGATGTTCGCCCGGGCGATTGGCGATTCGAACCTGGTGGGGTTTTTCAAGCAGATCAAGGGATCGGAATTTGCCCGGCTGGATACGTGGGTGTATTCGCCGTTGTGTGTGGTGTTGGGGGCGGGATTGTTGGCAGTTGCCTGGGTCTGAAAAGCTTCGCGGGCAAGCCTTGCTCCTACAGAGGGATGTGTGTTTACAGCCGGTCCCTGTAGGAGCGAGGCTTGCCCGCGAAGAGGCCCTGACAATCAATACAAATCTCTGAACTTAACTCCCGCTCTCAGTCCGCCGACTACTCACCTCCGCCGGCACATCATCCCCCGCCATACGCTTGCGGAACAACGCCGCCCGCGCCAGCAGCAACGTGGTCACCGGCACCGTAATCGCCAGCAGGATCGGGATCAGCCAGGCATGCAGCACCGGCCCGGACTTGAGCGCCGAAAAGTAGATGATCGACCCCAGCGCCACGCACCACGCACCCAATGTCGAGGCCAGCGCCGGCGGGTGCATGCGCTGGAAGTAATCCTTCATCCGCACCAGCCCGATCGCCCCGATCAGCGCAAAAACACTGCTGAGTACCAGCAGGATCGCCACCGGGATTTCCACCCACAGAGACAGTTCTGCGTTCATTCGATCACCTCGCCACGCAGCAGGAATTTCGCCAGGGCAAACGAGCCGACGAAGCCGAACAGCGCGATCAGCAGCGCCGCTTCGAAGTAGGTGTCACTGGCATAACGAATACCCAGTGTCAGCATCATCAGCATCGCGATGATGTACAGGTAATCCAGCGCCAGAACCCGGTCCTGCGCCGACGGCCCTTTGAACAGGCGGATCAGGGTCAGGACCATCGCCAGCGAAAAAATGAACAGGCTCAGCAGAACCGCATTCGACAGCAACGGGCTCATTCGAAAATCTCCATCAACGGGCGTTCGTAGGTCACCTTGAAATGCTCGATGAACAGCGCTTCGTCATCCAGATCGAAAACGTGCAGCAACAAAATGCTGCGGTCCAGCGCCAGTTCGGACCAGACCGTACCGGGCACCACCGTGCAGATCATCGCCAGTGCCGCCAGGCCGTTGGCGTCGCGCAAATCCAGCGGCACCTTGATGAACCGCGAGCGCGGCGGGCGTCGACCGGCGTTCAAGACACCCCAGGCCACAGCAAGGTTGGAGACCAGCACGTCGCGACCGACGATGAAGAACAAACGCAGAATCACACCGGGACGCCGAATGCGGATCGGCAGGGGGCGCAATTTGCGCATCATCAACGGCGCGCAAAACCCGAGCACGGCGCCCAGCAACAGGTTGCCGGGGCTTATCGACAGGTTCAGCACCAGCCACAACAACCACAGCGCCAGTGACAACCAAGGTGCAGGAAACAGACGCCTCATGGCTGCACCTCCGCGACGGCCGCTTTGGCTTCCGGACTCGGAACTGCCCGGGTGCCAAGCACCGCCATCACGTATTGCTGCGGATTGTTCAAGGTTTGTGCGGCGGCCTGGGTGTAACGCAGCAACGGCTCAGCCTTGAAGGTCAGCAGAATGCTCAGGCCCAACAGTGCAATGATCGGCACACATTCGAGCCGTCGCAGCAAGGGTGATGGCCGTTCTTCAGGCGTCCAGAAACGCTGGATGCCCAGGCGCGAGAAGGCAATCAACGACGCCAGCCCGGAGAGAATCAGCAACGCCAACAATCCCCACGCGGCGTTCGACACCGGTTCATCCGCGCCATTGCCCAAGCCCAGCGGGTTGAGCAGGGCGTGCAGTAAACCGAGTTTGCCGATAAAGCCGGACAGCGGCGGCATGCCGATGATCAGCAACGCGCAAGCGATGAAGCTCAAGCCGAGAAACGCCATGGTCCATGGAATCACCTGGCCGACCACGGCTTTCTGTTCATCGTCGAGGTTGATGCCTTTGGGCGGTTGCAGGGATTCCATCGGCCGCGCAATCAGGTCGGCGTCATCGAACAACGGCATTTCATTGGCCGAGCGCGAGCGCTCGATCAACTCGGCCAGCAGGAACAACGCGCTCAACGCCAGGGTCGAGCTGACGAGATAGAACAGCGCCGCGCCGATCAGGTTCGGCTGGGCGAAACCGATGGCCGACAGCAGAATCCCTGCCGACACCAGAATGCTCAGGCTGGCCATGCGCTCCAGACGTTGCGCGGCGAGGATCGCCACGGCGGCGCAGACGATGGTTGCCATGCCGCCGTAGATCAGCCAGTCGCCGCCAAAATATGCCGACGCGCCGGCCTGACCGGAGAACAGTAAGGTCCACAGGCGCAGCAAGGTGTAGACGCCAACCTTGGTCATGATCGCGAACATCGCCGCCACCGGCGCACTGGCCGAGGAATAGGCCGGCACCAGCCAGAAATTCAGCGGCCACATCCCGGCCTTGGCCAGGAACGCCACGGCGAGAATCGCCGCGCCGGCATGCAGCAAGCCGCGATCGGCTTCCGGCACCAGCGGGATTTTCAGCGCCAGGTCAGCCATGTTCAGGGTGCCGGTGACGCCGTAGATCAGCGCCGCGCCAATCAGGAACAGCGAAGAGGCCAGCAGATTGATCGAGATGTAATGCAACCCCGACGACACCCGCGCCCGGCCCGAACCGTGGAGCATCAGGCCGTAAGAGGCCGCCAGCAGAACCTCGAAAAACACGAACAGGTTGAACAGGTCCGCCGTCAGGAACGCGCCATACAAACCCATCATCTGGATCTGGAACAGCGCGTGGAAACTGGAACCGGCGCCGTCCCATCGGGCCATCGCGAACAGCAGGGCGCTGACGCCGATGATCCCGGTCAGTACCAGCATCAGCGCGGACAGACGATCGACCACCAGCACGATCCCGAACGGTACTTGCCAGTTGCCCGGCAGGTAGACGCCGATGGAGCCGGGCACATCAGTGGTTTGCGTCCATTGCAGCAACAGCACGGCGATGCCCAGCCCCAAGAGGCTGGAGAGCAGGTTGATTTTAGCCTTCAGCGGGCGGTGCTTCTCGCCCAGCATCAGCATGATGGCGGCGGTCAGCAGCGGCAACAGAATCGGTGCGGCGATCAGGTGCGTCATCGCATTCATTCTTTAGGCTCCCGGCCATCCACATGGTCGGTGCCGGTCAAGCCACGCGAAGCCAGCAGCACGACGAGAAACAGCGCGGTCATGGCGAAGCTGATCACGATGGCGGTCAGCACCAGCGCTTGTGGCAGCGGGTCGGTGTAATGCAACAGATCTTGCGGCACGCCGTCCTTGATGTTCGGCTCTTTGCCGATGAACAGACTGCCCATGCTGAAGATGAACAGATTGACGCCGTACGACAGCAGGCACAGGCCCATGACCACCTGGAACGTCCGTGGCCGTAGCACCAGCCAGACACCGGACGCGGCCAGTACGCCGATGGCGATTGCGATGACTTCTTCCATCAGACGGCTCCTTTCGTGGCGACGGATCTGGGCTGGGCAGCGGTTTTATGGCCGCGTACCGATTGGTGGCCGAGGGCGGTGAGGATCAACAGCGTCGAGCCGACCACCACCGAGTACACGCCGATGTCGAAGAACAGTGCGCTGGCGATGTGAATGTCGCCCAATACCGGCAGTTCGGCATGCCAGGTGTGGGTGGTCAGGAACGGATAGCCGACCGCCATCGCCCCGAGCCCGGTGACCGTGGCGAACAGCAAACCGGTGCCCATCCAGCGCAGTGGGCGCAGGCTCATTTGTGCCTCGACCCACTGCGTGCCGGCGACCATGTATTGCAGGATGAACGCCACCGACATCACCAGCCCCGCGACAAACCCGCCGCCCGGCTGGTTGTGGCCGCGCATGAACAGGTAGATCGAGACCACGAACGCAATCGGCAACAGCATGCGCACCAGCACCGCCGGCACCATCATGAAACCGAGCGCGGTGTCGCTGGCGTGACGCGGGTTGACCAGGTCGGTGACCACGTCGGGCGCGAGCAAGCGCTGTTGCGCCGGCAGTTGCAGGCTTTCTTTTGGCGGGCGGAAGCGTCGCAACAGCGCGAACACAGTCAGCGCCACGGCCACCAGCACGGTGATTTCGCCGAGGGTATCGAAGCCACGGAAGTCCACCAGCATCACGTTGACCACGTTGCTGCCACCACCTTCCGGCAGGGCTCGGCTGAGGTAGAACGAGGAAATGTCGTTGGGCGTCTGGCGCGTCAGCATTGCGTACGACAGCAACGCCATGCCGCCCCCGACGGCGATCGACAGCAGCAAGTCGCGCAGACGCCGGATGCGTGCCTTGCGCAGGCTGCTCGGCAGCGGCGAGACCTCTTCGATCCGTCGCGGCAACCAGCGCAGGCCCAGCAGGATCAGCACCGTGGTCACCACTTCAACCACCAGTTGTGTCAGCGCCAGGTCCGGGGCCGAGAACCAGACAAACGTGATGCACGTCATCAAGCCGCAAACACTGACCATGGTCAGGGCCGCGAGCCGGTGATACTTGGCTTGCCACGCCGCGCCGAGGGCACAGGCAATCGCCAGCAGCCACAAGGTCACGAACACGATCGAGCCCGGAATCTTCGGCCGGTCACCCCAGCTCAGGCTGCTGTGCAGCATCGGGATCAACCCGGCCAGCACGGCGGCGAGCACCATCAGGAACAGTTGGGTTTGCAGGCGTCTGGTGCTGATCCGCCGCTCCAGGCGACGGGCCAGGCGCATCATGATCACCAGGCTGCGCTCGAACAGGCGCTTGCCGTTGAACAGGCCAATCACCGGCGGGTATTTGAAACGCCCGTGCTTGAACTGGTTGCGCAGCAGCAGGTAGAGCACGATGCCGCCGGACATGGCGATCAGGCTCATGATCATCGGCGCGTTCCAGCCGTGCCAGATCGCCAGGCTGTATTCAGGCAAGGTGCCGCCGACGACGGGCAGGGCAGCGGCAGCCAGTAATGAGCCGACCACTTGCGCCGGGAAAATCCCCACGATCAGGCAGGTGAACACCAGCAATTCCACCGGCGCGCGCATCCAGCGCGGCGGTTCGTGCGGGGTGTGCGGCAGGTCGGTGGCGGTCGGGCCGAAGAACACGTCGACGGTGAAACGCAGCGAATAAGCAACACTGAACGTGCCGGCGATGGTTGCGACGATGGGCAGGGTCAGCTCGATCCAGGCGGTCGCGTTGATGAACACGGTTTCGGCGAAGAACATCTCTTTCGACAGGAAACCGTTGAGCAACGGCACGCCGGCCATCGAGGCACTGGCGACCATGGCCAACGTCGCGGTGAACGGAATCAGTTTGATCAGGCCGCTGAGCTTGCGAATGTCGCGGGTGCCGCTTTCGTGGTCGATGATCCCGGCGGCCATGAACAGCGACGCCTTGAAGGTGGCGTGGTTGAGGATGTGAAACACGGCGGCCACGGCAGCCAGTGGACTGTTCAGGCCCAGCAGCAGGGTGATCAGGCCTAGGTGGCTGATGGTCGAGTACGCGAGCAGGCCTTTGAGGTCGTTCTGGAACATCGCGCAGTACGCGCCGAGTAACAGGGTGCAGGCACCGGCGCCGCTGACGATGTAGAACCATTCCTCGCTGCCGGACAACGACGGCCACAGCCGCGCCAGCAGAAACACCCCGGCCTTGACCATGGTCGCCGAGTGCAAATACGCAGAGACCGGTGTCGGCGCCGCCATCGCGTGGGGCAGCCAGAAGTGGAAGGGGAATTGCGCGCTTTTACTCAGGGCGCCGATCAGAATCAGGGGAAGCAGAAGAGGGTAGAGGGAATGTGCGCGAATCAGATCGCCGGCGGCCAGGACCTTATCCAGGTCATAGCTGCCGACCACATGGCCAAGCAGCATGACCCCCGCCAGCAGGCACAAACCGCCCGCGCCGGTGACCATCAGCGCCATGTAAGCGCCGCGTCGCGCATCGGCGCGGTGGTGCCAATAGCCGATCAACAGGAATGAAAAGAGGCTGGTCAACTCCCAGAAAAACACGATCTGGATCAGGTTGCCGG
Source organism: Pseudomonas sp. IT-P44 (assembly GCF_949768225.1). Lineage (NCBI taxonomy): Bacteria > Pseudomonadati > Pseudomonadota > Gammaproteobacteria > Pseudomonadales > Pseudomonadaceae > Pseudomonas > Pseudomonas sp. IT-P44. The sequence continues at coordinate 14,525 of NZ_CATKQM010000062.1, forward strand.
AAATCACCAGGCCGAGCATGGCGCCCATGAACGCCAGGAAAAACGCGAAGAACCGCGGCACCGGGTCATCCGGCGACATGTAATAGCGGGCATACAACGACACCAGCGTGCCGATGCCCAGCACCAGCATCGAGAACAGCCAGGCAAACCCGTCCATGCGCAGAACAAAGTTCAGTCCTAGGCTGGGTAGCCAGAAAAACTCTTCGCGAATGACGCCACCATGGGCGATCTGCGGGTACAGGAGTGCGACCTGGACGGTGCCTATGAGGGCAACGACGCCAGCCAACAAAGATTCAGTGTTACGCGCGTTGTGCGGCAGCACGGCTGCCAGACAGCTGCCGACAAAGGGCAGAAGCAGTAGAACTATCAGGGACATAGGCTTCTAATCTGCGGAAGTTTGTGAAGCATCATACGTGCCAGTCCCCGGATCACCAAACGGCAAGCTGTGGCAGAATCCTACAAGGTAGACGGAAAATGCCTGATTCACATTGTTTCAGGGGGCTGTGTTCAGCGGGGCTGGACCCTTTGTGAGCCGGCTCGCTCCCACAGGTTAAGGCGAGGTTTTGCGGATACATCCGATCCCTTGTAGGAGCCGGCTTGCTGCGGGCGGCGTTCCGACGATGGCGTCCTAATGGCCGGCGTGTTTCTTTGATGGTGTACATATCCATTGCTGCGGTGACGGCCACTTATGGTTTCTCCCTTACGGCGAGTCACTTGGAAAAGCCCCAAGTAACCAAGGGCTCTTGCCCCTTTCGTTCGGTGCCTCGCTAATGCTCGGCATGCCCTCGCTCCGGTCCTGCTCCGTGGGCCCGCCGCCATCGGCCATCCCTGGCCG
>NZ_CATKQM010000063.1:0-15272 GCF_949768225.1 Pseudomonas sp. IT-P44
GGGCGTGGTGTGTCAGTCAGATCGTGTTGCGCCATTCGCCGGCAAGCCGGCTCCTACAAGGATTCGTTCCCGTAGGGCATGTTGTTAGGTGTTACGCCGTGTCTTTCAACCAGAGCTTTTCAAACCGCCAGGTGCTGAACAGCGACTCTTCCGCCGCCGCGCCGCCTACGCGGTTGGCCACGCTGTCGAGCAGGTCGGCGTAGCCCCAGATCAGCATGCCGCCGCGTTCGTACTGGATCTGTTGAACCTGATGCACCAACGCTTTGCGTTTCTCCAGATCGGGCTGGGCCATGGCCGCCAGAAACAGCTCGCTGAACTGCGCATCCTTGAAGTGCGTCTTGTTGGCCACGGCAAACGGCGCGTCGGTGTGGATCGCACTGGCCAGGAACGGCGCGCCGATGCTGCCGCCGGTGCTCAAGGTCCAGTCGGTGCGCAGCGGTCCCTGGAACGTGGCCAGGTCCACTTGCTTGACCTTGAGTGTGACGCCAATGCGCTTGGCCTGTTCGGCCAGCACCAGCGCCGACGTCAGCCCCGGCCCCGGCGTGGTCACCAGTTCCAGCTCAAGGTTTTCGTAGCCGGCCTCCTTGAGCAATTGCGCCGCGCGCTGCGGATCGTGGGGACGCGGCCCGAGCGTGTGGTTGAAGGTCGGATCGCTCGGCGCATACAGGTCGTTGGCCACGCGGCCCTGACCGTTGAGCGCCCGGCGCACCAGTTCTTCGCGATCCGCCAACAGGCGAAAGGCCTCGCGCACCCGTGGGTCGTTGAACGGTGGCTTGTCGAGGTTCATGTCGAACGACAACCAGTTGCCGGTCACCGATTTCAGCACCTTGAGCCGAGGGTCGTGCTGCAGCACTTCCAGCTGTTCGGTGGGCATCACGTTGGCCATGTCGATCTGCCCGGAACGCAGGGCCGCCAAGCGCGAAACCTGATCCTTGAAGTCGATGATTTCCAGCTCGTCGGCGTAGGGTTTGCCGTCCTTGTAGTAGTTCTCGAAGCGGGTGAACAGCGAGCGCTGGCCGGGGGTGAAGCTTTTCAGTTTGTAGGGGCCCGCGCCCACCGGATTGCTCACCGGGTGATAGTCCACCGGCACGATGCCACCGAAGTTGACCCAGGTTTCCGCCAGCGGCATATAGCTGCGGCCTTCACGGAAGTTCAGGCGCACGGTGCGCGAGTCAAGCTTGACCAGGTTGTCGCGGTCCACCCAGTGCAACAGCGCGGCATAGGGCGAGGCCAATTGCGGGTCAGTGAGGCGACGGATCGAGAAGATCAGGTCATCGGCATCGATGGTCTTGCCATGGTGGAATTCCAGCCCGGGGCGCAGGCGTAACGTCCAGCTGCTGGCGTCGGCATTCGGCTCGGCGAACTCGGCGAGGGCCAGGCGCGGCTGCATCTGTTCGTCCCATTCCCACAGCTTGCTGTACAGCGCAAAGCCCCGAACGATGCCGCTGCCGATGGGTTTGTGCGCATCGAGGTTGCCGCTCTGGTTGCCGTCGAGAATCCCCAGGCGCAGGCGTCCGCCATAACGCGGCTGATCGTCGGCAGTGGCAATCGTCGCCGCCGTTTTTTCGCCGCTCGGGCCACACCCGGCGAGCAGGCCGCCACCGAGCAGCAAACCGCCGCCGAGCAGTGCGCTGTGACCGAGAAAGTCCCGGCGACTGAACAATGAATGATCCTCGCTCATGGCATCAGGCTCCGGCCGGGCCGTTGGCGGAACGCAGTTCCAGCGGCGCCGGCAGCGGGCGGCTCAGTTCGGCGCGTTCGCCGCGAAAGTGCGGCAGGATGTGCTCACCCAGGCGATAGGCTTCTTCCAGATGCGGGTAACCGGCGAGGAAGAACAGGTCGATGCCGATGGCGTTGTACTCGCGAATCCGCGCCACGACATTTTCGTAGCTGCCCACCAACGCGCAGCCCGGCGGAATGCCGATGTAGCCGAAGCCGGTCCACACATTCGGGTGGATGAAAAAGTCATCGAAACTCTGGGTTTCCGTCTTCTGCGCGAACTCGTTTTCATAGCTGAGTTTGCGCGCGGTGCGCAGCCCGGCATGCGCGGCCACGGCCTTGACCGCGCCCCTGGCGATGCCTTCATCGAAGAAGCGCCTGGCTTCGGTGCGGGCCAGTTCCTCGGTCTCGCGGGTGATGACGTCAATCGACAAACCGAAGCGAATGTCGCTGCGTCCGTACTTCAGTGCACGCTCGCGAATGTCGGCGATCAGCGCGGCAATTTCGTTCGGGTGCTCGGCGCGCATCAGGTAGAAATCAGCGTGTTTGGCAGCGAATTCCCGGGCGGGGATCGACGAGCCGGCGGTGCAGATCAGCGGCAACTCGGCTTTCTTCAACGGCCCGCGCAGGCCACCACCCTCGGCCTTGTAGAACTTGCCCTCGTAGTGGAAATTCTCGTTGTGCCAGTAACCCTTGACCACGTCCATGAACTCGATGGCGCGCTCATAACGTTCATCGTGATCACTGAAATCGCCGACCTGGCGCTGAATTGCATCCGAGCCGCCGTTGATGATGTTCCACACCAGCCGGTTGCCGGTCGCCCGTTGATAGGTCGCGGCCTGCTGCACCGCCACCCACGGCGTGTAGTGGTAGGGCTGGAACGCAGTGACGAATTTCAGCGTGCGGGTTTCCCGGGCCAGCAGCGAGCAGACCGTCCACGGTTCCTCGCCGGAGGGCGCGTTGACCATCAGCGCACCGCCGAAACCGTTGATCTCGGCAGCCTTGGCGATCTGCCCGAGGTAGTCGATGTAGGTGAAGTGATCGCCGACGCTGAACCCCGAGACGGCGCCGGTGCTCGGGCCGCCACGGTGCCAGTCGCCACGGTTGCGCGGGTCGCCGGGGAGGAATTGGGTTTCGCCATGCAGGGGCAGGCGGGTGAAAAATTCAATACTCATGTCGAAGGCTCCGTCTTACTGCACGCTGGGGCTGCAGATCGGGGTGATGGGCTGGTCGTTGATGACCTTGTACGCGAATGGCACCGAGTCCTTGAGCGAGGCGTTGACCGTTTCGCTGTGGCCCAGCCCTTTGTAGAGATGGCCTTCAACCACCGAGCCGGTCTTGCAGGCGTCCTGCATCAGCGCGACTTGCGTCGAGGCTGCCGGGGTTTTGTCTTCGGCGCCGGTGCCGATGAAGATCGGCTGGGCCAGTTTCAGCGTCGGGTAGGAGACCTGTTTTTGCCACGCGGCGAGCTGGTCGCCCTTGTAGTCTTTCTTGGCATTGGCCGGGGTCAGGCCGACGCCGACCACATCGCTAACCAGCGCTGCCAGGCAACTGGTGCGCGCTTGTTCGAACAGCGGCAGGGCCTTGTCGGTGTAGAAATCCTTGGGGTTGATGCTCGGGTCGTATTGCTGGGCCGCGAGCAGGGTGTAGAAGCCATAGGCGAGGGACGCATCGACTTTGTTGACGTCCTGTTCGCCGACGTTTTTCGCGCCGACGGTGTAAATAACACCGGTGCCGATGCTGCCTTTGACGCCGAGGTCCGGCGCGTAGGTCGGGGCATAGGCCGCCGAGGCGAAGGCGCCCGCGCCACCCTGGGACTGACCGACGATCAGCACTTTGTTGGCCAGCCCCGGAACGCCCGCAACCACGGCTTTTGCCGCGTCGAGAATGCCGTAGGCGGCCATGCGATTGTTCAGCAGCGGGTGACCGCCGGGGACGCCGAGGCCCTGATAGTCGGTGGCGACGATGGCATAACCTTCATCCAGCCAGCGGCTGAGGTATTGCACGTCACGGTAGGAGCGACCTTGCCAGGACGGCGCGCACACATCGGCCACACCGACCGTGCCATGCCCCCAGCTGGCAACCGGCCAACCACCGGCGGGCGCCTTGCCTTTGGGCAGGAACAACGTGCCGGAGACCACGATCGGCGTCTTGTTGTCGATGCCGTCGGTGGAGGTGTAGAGAATCCGCTGCGCGCTGGCGGCGTTGGGCAGGCTCAGGGTTTTTTCCAGCGGCTCGCTGCGCAGCAGTTTGCCTGGCGTGGCCGGGATCACCTCTTGCCAGGTGTAGAACGCCGAGACGCGGCCATCGCCTTGCTGCGGGTCGGGTTTGGGGGCGTGGGCACCGGCAGCCATGGCACTCATGGACAGCGCCAGGACGCTCAGACCGAAAACGAATTGTTGCGGCAGTTTCATCTGGATTTCCCTATTCATGGATTGTTGCTGACCTGGCCGCGCAGGGCCGGCCAGTAGTCGGTGAGTTTCAGATCGATCAGCGCCTGGTTGGTGAAACCGGTGGCCAGCGAAGGGGTGATGTCGTAGGTGTCGCGAATCAGGTGGTTGGCCAGCGCATAGGCGGTGAGTGCCTGATAGTGGGCCTTGAGTTGCTGGTCGCTTTTCGGCGCCCAGCGGTCTTTCCAGGCCACGGGATCGTTCTGGTCGTCGCGGCGCAGCACGCTTTCAGCGGTGCCGGCGCGGGAGGAGAGTTCGTAGTAGGCGTCCTGGTTTTGTTCCTGGGAGATCCACCAGGCGGCTTTGATCCAGGCGGTCGCCAGCAGTTGAGTAATGTCCGGGTGCTGCGCGACAAAACTGTCGGTGCCCCAGAGGTCGGAGACCAGACGCCAGTCGTTGGCGCCTTGCTTGGTCGACCAGATGATCTTGCCGACGCCTTTGTCTTCCAGCGCATAGGCTTCGCTGAGCAAGACGGCCGCATCGACTTTGCCGGCGGACACCGCTGCGGCGCCGACTTGCGGATTGAGGTTGGCGATCTTGAAATCGTCGAGCTTCAGGCCCTTGCTGGCGAGGAAGTTGCTGAACGCGAACTCCCACGGACGACCGCGATGCAGGGCCAGGCGTTTACCCTTGAGGTCGTCGATGCTGTTGGCGCTGGAACCGGCGGGCACCACCAGATAGATGTTGTTGCCGCTGCCACCGGGCACGATCAGCTTGCCCGGCACACCGCCCGCCCCGGCAATCACGGAAGGCAGGTCGCCGCGCACGGCAAAGTCGATGCTGTTGTTGCTGAAGCCTTCGTTGATCTGCGGCCCGGCGCCGGCGTGGGGCAGGGCGATCCAGTCGAGCTTCACACCGCGCTGCGCCAGCTGCTGTTCCAGCCAACCGTCCTCGATCACCCGCCCGGCGATCCCGCCGAATACCGGTTTGCCACCCTGCGTATACGCGACGATAGCGATCTTCACCGACGCCGGTGCCTGTCCGGCCAGCGCCGTGGCACTGAGCAGAAACCCGGTCAAGGCGACCAGGCTGTTGCGCCAGAAACGTTTCATTGAACTCTCCCTAAATGGCTATTGGCGAAACACGGTCTTTGTAGGAGCCGGCTTGCCGGCGATGGGGCCTTCAAGCCTGGCGGCGTTTCTGCGGACGCCATCGCCGGCAAGCCGGCTCCTACAGGGTTTTGCGGTGTGCTCACGTTCCAGCGTTGTGAACACAATCCTTGTAGGAGCCGGCTTGCCGGCGATGAGGCCTTCAAGCCTGGCGGCGTTTTTGCCGACGCCATCGCCAGCAAGCCGGCTCCTACAGGGTTTTGCGGTGTCCGATGCTGCTGCGTTGTGAACACAGTCTTTGTAGGAGCCGGCTTGCTGGCGATTGGGCCTTCAAACCTTGCGACGTTTCTGAGGGCGCCATCGCCGGCAAGCCAGCTCCTACAAAGTTTTGCGCTGTACATGGGAGAGAGCAGATTGCATGCCACTGCGCGAAAAACGCGCTGCAGGCCGCGCAGGGCGTGGGTTTCAGGGGGAGGGGAGGGAGCGACCGGGAGCGTGGGGTGTTGATGTGCAAGCAGGCCGGTGCGTGCCAATTGCTGCTCCAGCAGCAGGCTGGCAGCAGTTGCGTTGCATATGGTTTTTGGGAATATATAAATACTAATTAAGAATTTTTTAGTCTAAACAACTTCATGCACTATTGAGCACGCGCTTTTACTGCCAGGAATGCACCATGTCGCTGATCACTCATCCAAACGCTCGCGAATTGACCAAGTCGGTGCGGGCCACCGTCCTGGTGTTCAAGGACCCGCGCTCCCAGGAATTGCTCAGCCGCATCGAGCGCCTGGCGCCCAGTGAAGCCAACACATTGATCATTGGCGAGACCGGCACCGGCAAGGAACTGGTCGCCCGGCATATCCACAATTTGAGCCGCCGCGGACGCGAACCCTTCGTGGCGGTGAACTGCGGAGCGTTTGCCGAAACCCTGGTGGAAAGTGAGCTGTTCGGCCACGAAAAAGGCGCCTTCACCGGCGCCACGACCAACAAGGCCGGGTGGTTCGAAGCGGCCAATGGCGGCACGCTGTTTCTCGATGAAATCGGTGATCTGCCGTTGAACATGCAGGTCAAACTGCTGCGGGTCTTGCAGGAGCGCGAAGTGGTGCGCCTGGGCTCGCGCACGCCGATACCGATCAACGTAAGGCTGGTGGCTGCAACCAACGTCAACCTCGCGGATGCGGTCGTCGCCGGGCATTTTCGCGAGGACCTGTTTTACCGTCTGCACGTCGCGACCATTCGCCTGCCGCCCTTGCGCGAACGACCGGGCGACATCCTGCCGCTGGCCGAGTTTTTCCTTGAAGAACATTGCCAGCGTCTGGGCTACAACCGTGCGTCATTGAGCGTCGAAGCCGAACGCAAACTGCTGGAGCACAGCTGGCCAGGCAACATCCGCGAACTGGAAAACTCCATTCACCACGCGTTGCTGGTGTGCCGCAATCAGCGGGTCGCCCCGGCGGATCTGCACCTGGTGGACATGCGTTCCTCCGGCATCCGCCAGGAACAGGCCAGCCAAACCAGCCACGCCGTCGCCGGCCCGGTGGACCTGGAAGCCGCCCTCAACGCGCTGTTCGAACAGAACATCCCGGACCTTTACGAACATATCGAAGAAACCATTTTCCGCGCGGCGTACCGGTTCTGCCATGGCAACCAGTTGCAGACCGGACGCCTGCTGAACATCAGCCGCAACATCGTCCGGGCGCGGCTGGAGAAAATCGGGGAGTTGAACAAGACACTGGCGGTGGAGGAATAGTCCTCGTCGTCGCTTTATTTCTGATTCGTCCACTTACAGCGAGCATTTCATGGCAACTCCCTACAAGCGTTCAGCGTTGACCCTCCTGGCAGCCTCCCTGGCGGCGATGAGTGCGTTACTCAGTCCCGGTGCTCAGGCCGAAGGCAAGATCAGCATCGCCCAGCAATTCGGCATCGGTTACCTGATTCTGGATGTGGTCCGCGACCAGCAGCTCATCGAGAAGCACGGCAAGGCCCAGGGCCTCGACATCACGGTCGACTGGAACAGCATCTCCGGTGCCACGGCGATGAACGAAGCGCTGTTGGCCGGCGCGCTGGATGTGGTGTCGGCGGGCGTGCCACCGATGCTGACGATCTGGGATCGCACCAAGGGCAAACAGAACGTCAAGGCGATTGCCTCGCTGGGCTCGATGCCCAACTATTTGCTGACCAACAACCCGAATGTGAAGAGCCTGAAGGACTTCACCGAGAAGGATCGCATTGCTGTGCCTGCGGCCGGGGTAGGGTTCCAGTCGCGCACCTTGCAGATCGAAACGGCTAGGCAGTTCGGCAATGACCACTACAAGAAATTCGATGACATCTCGATCAGCCTGGCCCACCCGGATGCGACGGCGGCATTGATCGCCGGGGGTTCCGAGATCAACGCGCACTTCTCCAGCCCGCCGTTCCAGTATCAGGAATTGCAGAATCCCAACGTGCACAAGGTGCTGAGTTCCTACGACGTGCTGGGTGGCCAGGCTACGTTCAACGTGCTGTACACCACGGAAAAATTCCACGACGAAAACCCGAAAACCTACAAGGCGTTTTACGACGCATTGGCCGAAGCGGAAAAAATCATCAAGGCCGACAAATCCGCCGCTGCCCAGACCTACATCCGCGTCGAACAATCGAAGCTGGCCCTGCCGCTGGTTGAGAAAATCGTCAACGATCCAGAGATCAACTTTACGGTGGTGCCGCAGCGCACGGCGGTCTACGCCGAGAAACTGCAGGAACTGGGCGTACTGAAGAACAAGGCGGCCAGCTGGAAGGACTACTTCTTCGAAGAAGCACACGGCGGCGCCGGCAGCTAAACACAACCCCCTTGTAGGAGCCGGCTTGCTGGCGATGGCGTCCTCAGACACACCGCAGGGCATGAAGGCCCTATCGCCAGCAAGCCGGCTCCTACAGGTCCGTGTTCGCAACACCGAAGCATCTGCACACCGCAAATCTCTTGTACGCACTCCGTCGCGGTGGCAAATGCCGGCCATAAAACTGACCTGAATCAACCCGAATGGCACGGCAATACACAGGGGGATGGCCGTTTGTCATGCGTATGGTTATGCTCGCATCGTTTTGCATTTGCCAATCATTAACAACCACAGTGATGTCATGAGCCAATCAGAGACGCGTGCGACTGCCCTTGCGCTGTATCCGGAAGATTCCCGCGAGGCCGCGGCGCTGCTCAAACAAGCCATTCCGCTGATGGTTCGTCACAACATCCCGCCCAATCCGGTGCATTACGCGCTGTGGTACACCTACAGCAAAGGTCTGGACCCCGAACTCAATCGTCACCTGGACCGGGTGGTCAAAGACTTCGATTGCTTCCCGCCGGAATCCGCCACCCGGCTGTTCCGCGACTACATCATTCGCGACGAGCTGGAAGAGGCCCGCGCCGGGCAGCAACAGGCGATCAATCTGGTGGACGACATGCAGCGCGACGTTTCGCGCAGCGTCGAGGGCAATCTCAACTTCCAGAGCAGTCTGGGACGTTGCCTGGAAATGCTCGAGTCGCCCGTCAACGAGCGCTTGCCGGGCATTTTGAGTGAGCTGCAACAAAGCACCCAACTGATGCACAGTCAGCAGGAACAGTTCCTCACCCAACTGCACTCCGCCCAGAGCGAGATCAAGAGCCTGCGCAGCAAGCTTGAGCGTGCACAACTGGCGGCCACGCTCGATGGCCTGACCGAACTGCTCAACCGCACCGCGTTTACCCGTTTACTGGAGCAGGCGCTGAGCAATGAGTCCCAGGGCGTCGCGCTGGTCATGCTGGATATCGATCACTTCAAGCAATTCAATGATCAGTATGGTCATCCGTTGGGCGACCGAGTGCTGCAGCATGTCGGGCAGGTGTTGCGCAGTTCGCTGCCACCCCACGCCACGGCGGCGCGTTATGGCGGTGAAGAGTTCTGCGTGATTCTGCAACACTGCGCCGACCTGGCGAGTGCCGCTGTTTTCGCTGAGCAACTGCGGGTGAAAATCCAGTCATTGCGGATCAAGGCGCGGGTTGATGGCAAGGTGCTCGATACGATCACGGCATCCTTTGGCGTGGCCTTCGCGCAACCCGGCGAGCACCTGGACAGCCTCCTGACCCGCGCCGATGACGCGCTCTACCAGGCCAAGCGCGCAGGGCGGAACCGGGTGCATCGCTAAGCACTGAAACGCCGTTCAAGCCGCCTACCCGATCCATTTGGTGACGGTGGGCGCTTGCCACTGTTCGAGCGCGTCGAGCAGTGCCGCCGGGTCGGTATTGAACATCAGCATCTGGCTGTGTTCGGTCTTCATGAAACCTTCCTTCACCGCATGGTCGAGCAGGCTGCGCACCGGGTCGAAAAAACCGCCGATGTTCAGGCAAGCGACGCCTTTGTGGTGTTCACCCAATTGGGTCAGGGTTGCCGCTTCAAACAACTCCTCAAACGTCCCCAGCCCGCCGGGCAATGCGATGAACGCATCCGCCGATTCGCTCATGCGCGTCTTGCGGCTGCGCATGTCTGGCGTCACTTCGTGTTCGGTCAGACGGTCATGAAGATGCCCAAGGTCGAACAGCAAGCGCGTGATGATGCCGAGCACTTCACCGCCCTCGGCGAGTACGGCATCGGCCATCACGCCCATTAAACCCTTGTCGGTACCGCCATAGACCAGGCGTATGCCGCGTCGGGCGATTTCCCGGCCGAGGGCCTGGGCGCCTGCCACGTAGTCGGGGTTGAAGCCATAGTTGGAGCCGCAGAACACAGCGATGCTGTGGAGTGGGGAAGAGCTGGGCATTGGATTTTTCCGGGTGATGGTCGGTGGCCGATGATGCGGTGAGATGGGTAAGGCGGACAGGTCCATGAGTCAGCCGCTTGATTGGGCCATGACTGGTTTTTTGTGTTGTTCTCAAGGCCGCCTTCGCCAGCAAGCTGGCTCCTACAAGGGTTTTGCGGTGCACGCAAAAGCCTTGTAGGAGCCGGCTTGCCGGCGATAGGGCCCTTGAATCTGGCCCCTACATCAACGCCAGAATCCGTTTTCCCAACTGCTCGGCAGTCTCTTGCGAATCAATGTTGGCAAACCCGAGCAACAGCGCGGAATCGGTCTCGTCATGCACACGCCAATCGGTCAACGCTTCAGCGTAGAGACCGGCCGCCAACAAGCGCTCGACCAGCAATCGGTCGGACTGTGCCTCCATCAGCCGCAGAATCAGATGCATGCCACCCGGCTGCGGATCGATGCGGATGCGTTCCCCCAGGACTTTCTTCAGTCCGCGCGCCGCCGCTTCCCGGCGTTCGCCGTAGAGCTTGCGCATGCGCTGGATATGGCGCGCGAAATGCCCCTCGGTCATAAACGTGGCGACGATGGCTTGGGTCAGTTCCGGACAACCGCCGAGAAAGGTCTCGCTGACGTGTTCGAAGCGTTCGACCTGCGCTGGCGGCACCACCAGGTACGAAAGGCGGATCCCCGGAAACAGCACCTTGCTGAACGTGCCGGCGTAGAGCACCCGGCCATCACGGTCCAGGCTTTTCAGCGCGGGCAGGGGACGGCTGACGTAGCGGTATTCGCCGTCGTAATCGTCCTCGATAATCCAGGCCTGCTGCCGGCTGGCCCACTCAAGCAATTCCAGTCGGCGCGGCAGTGACAGCGACACGCACAGGGGACTTTGATGTGCCGGTGTGACCACCGCCGCTCGTGCGTCCATCGCGCTGCTCACCCCTTGCGCGACCTGCATGCCGTCCTGATCCACCGGCACGGGGGCAACCTTGATCTGAAGATGCGCCAGCAACTGGCGGGTCGGCAGGTAGCCGGGGTCTTCCACGAGCACACGGTCGCCGGGCTTGAGCAGCGTGTGAGCGATCAGTGCCAGTGTGTTGCGGTATCCCGAGGTGATGAACACTTGCGCGGGCGAGCAGGTAATGCCCCGTGAGACTTGCAGGTAAGTGGCAATCGCCGTGCGCAACGATTCCAGCCCCAACACCGACGGATTGGCCATGTCGGGAATGCGCGTGGCGCGCACGCAGCGTGCGCCGATCTGCGACCAGATCTTTCGCGGAAAGGCATCCAGCGCGGGCAAGGCCATTTGAAAGGGCAGGACCGCTGCCTTGTGCCTGATCGAGGCGCTGGCGGTCGCATTAAACGGGTGTTCCGTACGCGCCGAGGGCTTCCTGACGCTGACCCCCGGCGCCACCACGGTGCCCGCCTGACCCCGCGACAGCAGATAGCCCTCCGCCGTCAGCAGTGAATACGCGGTGTCGATGGTCCCCCGCGCCAGACCAAGCTCTTTTGCCAGTGCCCGGGCCGCAGGAATCCGGTCCCCGGGGGCGAGCAGTCCGTCACTGATCGCGCCGCGGAACCGCCAGTAGATTTGCCGGTAGATCGGCTCCGACGAGGTCGGATCAAGGGGTGAGAAGTTTTTGATTTGAAGGGTCATTGGCCTCGCCCGTGTCGTGCGCAGAAAAATGCGCTTGTAGTGCCTGGCCCGCCTTGTCCCTGGCGGCGGCGACGGCCTCCGGGCCCATGGCGGTTCCCTCTACGGAGAAAAAATTCACGTCGTGCAGCCCGATCATACCCAGCACGGCGGTCAGGTACGGCGTGAGAAAATCCGGTTGCCGCGGGGTCATCCCGGAAAACCTGCCGCCAGAGGACACTGCAACATACACCGGGCGGTCCTGCAGCAGGCTGGTTTTGCCTTGCGCACCGACATTGAACGTGCGCCGGACCCGAGCGATGTGATCGATCCAGAGCTTGAGTGTCGAAGGCACGGTGAAGTTATGCATCGGCGTGCCAATCACCAGCATATCGGCACTGTGCAGCTCCTCGATCAGCGCTTCGGATCGGGCGATAGAGCCTGTCTCTGTGACATCGGCGGACGCCTGTTGGGAAATCGCGTAAGGCTCGTCGATAGGGGACAGCGCGTCACCACCGACCACCCGCTCGATCACGGTTGCCGCTGGATGGGCCTTCAGCAAAAAGCCAATGATGTTTTTCGACAGCCGATAGCTTTCGGACGCTTCGCCGCGAGGGCTGCAAGTAACGTGGAGGATTTTCATGATTCACCCGGTTTGAACTGTGTGGAGGGAATCATTCTATGAAGCTCATGACCCAGGCCAAAGGTCCATGAATTAGGTTAATCACTGGGCCATGATTGCTGAGTCATGGCCCATGACTCAAGGCCGATCATGGACCTTATCAACAAGGCCAAGACACGACACGATGAAGTCCCTCAACCAGCAAACACAAGGACTCATCATGAGTAATCGTCTCGACTACGCCAAGGCTTCACCTGAAGGTTACAAGGCTTTCGGCGGGGTTTATGTCTACCTGCAGAACAGCGGTCTTTCCCACGAGCTGATTGACCTGGTCTACCTGCGGGTGTCGCAAATCAACGGCTGCGCCTTCTGTATAGACATGCATTCCCGGGACCTGCTCAAGCTCGGCGTCAGCGTAGAAAAACTGGTGTTGGTGCCGGTATGGCGTGATGCCGGTTCAGTCTTCAGTGCCCGCGAACGCGTTGCGCTGAGCTGGGCGGAAACGGTGACTCGCGTGGCGGAAACCGGCGTTCCCGATGCCGACTATGCCGCTGCGTCTGCCGAATTCGGCGATAAGGAACTGGCAGACCTGACGTACGCGATCGGCCTGATGAATGCTTTCAACCGGTTCGGCGTGACGTTCCGGGCGAAACCCGCCGCTGCCAACAACGCCTGAACCATCCCCTTGAATCAATAGAACTCGCCGGGTGGTCACGCTCGGCGGGTTAACCAAAGGAGTTAACACCATGGCTTGGTCACTGCTTGGCATCGCCGGCATTCTCGAAATTGCCTTCGCGTTTTTCATGAAGGGCTCAGACGGATTTACCCGATTGACCCCGGGACTGCTGGCAGCCGCGACCGGATTGTCCAGTGTCTTTCTGCTTTCACTGTCGCTGCGAACCCTGCCCGTCGGCACCGCCTACGCGGTGTGGACCGGAATTGGCGCGGCGGGCACCGCGATACTGGGGATGGCGGTGCTGGGCGACGCCACCACACTGCTGCGGATACTGTGCATCCTGGTCATCCTGGGTGGTGTTATCGGACTCAAGCTGGTCACGGGAAACTGAGAAGCTTTGAAATAAGGCATTTTGCTGGCCCCGAAGCCCGAAAGTTACAGACAGAATCACTTTAATTTCAGGTGGTTAGGGCTGGCTTTAAATGCGCAATGTATGGATTACGCTGATTTCGATAGGCTTGGCTGGCATCGCCGTCTCCGCCCAGGCCAAAGACCTTCAAGCCAATGACCGGTATATGTGCAGCTGGGGCGCGGGCACTGCAGCCAGAGCCCAGGAACTCAAACTGGCCGGCGTTTCGCTGTACGCCGCCCGCCAGAAATTACAGACCTACAAGTTCAGCAAACCGTGGATGCGCATGACGGCCATGGGTATTACCGAGCAAACCTACGACAGCCCGTCGCGGATCAAACCCGCAGCACTGCGCCAGAGTTTCTACGAAGATTGCGTGCGCTTTAAATTGGCGCGCAAATGACCGAGTGACCTACAACCGGTCTTCCATCAGCTTCAGATACTCCGGGCTGTCGGAGATCGAGTTGTGCCCCACGCCAGGAATAACCTTCAGGGTCGCCACACCTTTGGCGAAATGCCCGTAGAGTTTTTCCGTGCTGGAGGGCGGGATGACTTCATCCTGCCCGGCCGCGAGCAACAGCGTCGGTATCGAGATGTGCTCGGCGTATTTCCACGATTCGAACTTGTCCTGCAGCAGCCACTTCACCGGGAATATCGGGTACTGGCGGACGGCGAGGTCTTCAAGGCTGTTGTAGGGGGTGATCAGGATCAGTCGGGAGGCCGGGCGCTGGCTGGCGAGGCGCACGGCGACGCCCGAGCCCAGGCTGCGGCCGACCACGGCGATGTGAGGATGGGTGTCGTAGACTTTGTCGAACAAGGTCAGGGCATCGCGGGAAATCGCCTCTTCGGAAGGTGAGCCGGTGCTGCCTCCGAAGCCCCGGTAGTGCAGCAAGTACAGGGCATGGTCGGGGAATGCCTGGGAAAACACGGGCAGGTTGCGCGAAACATCCTCGGCATTTCCACCAAAATAGATCAGTGCATTTGGTCCGTCGTGCGGTTTGACGGTGACCTGCACCTGTGCGTCCGCCACCGATAGCGTGAGCCGCGTTTCGGGCGCCCCGAGCGTGGCGGGTTGCGGGAAGTAGATCAGGGCACGCTGGAACACGAACAGCGCGATGCAGAGCGCCAGGTACAACGCGGTAACGATGATGATGAGATACATCAGGGGGCGTGACATTCGGCTAGCGTGAGTGGGTGGCATTGACTGCTCTGGGCCTGACGACCGCGACGGCTTGATCGCTTTCAGAGTGTAGTTGAATCACGGTGGGGCCCTTGGGGGTGTGGTTTTTGAGGGGGCATATCCGTTGCTGCGGTAACGGCTGCGTATGGTTTCGCCCTTACGGCGAGTCACTTTCGAAAAGCCTGCGCGGCCCGGCGGAAAGTAACCAAAGCGCTTTTGCCCCTTTCGTTCGGTGCCTCGCTAATGCTCGGCATGCCCTCGCTCCGGTCCTGCTCCGTGGGCCCGCCGCCATCGGCCATCCATGGCCGGGGGCGGCTACCGCGGCATCCCTGCCGCGGTGCCCACTGCGCAGAACCTCCACTCGGCCTCTCGAGGGGGCGACTACCGCCACAGCCGCCGAGGCGGCCTGAAAGCCGACCTGGCTCTCTGTTCGAACGCGTTGTTCTTCCCGGCTGCGCTCACCACTCCGAATCTGTACACCGCCCCCCTGTAGGAGCCGGCTTGCTGGCGATAGCGTCCATCCAGTCAATCAACAGGTGACTGATCCACCGCTATCGCCAGCAAGCCGGCTCCTACAGTTGATCGTGTACATTCAGAAACCTATGCATTTCCCCTGTAGGAGCCAGCTTGCTGGCGATGGGCGTCAACGATAACGCGAGCTGTCTGAATGAGCGTGTTGTCCGGTCGTTTTTCGCGGGCAAGCCTCGCTCCTACAGGGAATCGCGTTTGCTTTTGATTTCCACCACTCATCAGGCCGAGCGTTAGCTCGCCTTCCGCTTTTGATCTGAGCG
>NZ_CATKQM010000064.1:0-11278 GCF_949768225.1 Pseudomonas sp. IT-P44
GGTGGCCTGGAGGCCCTGCAAGCCGGCTCCTACAGGTTGGGGCGTTAAAAAATCCGATGTCAGACCCTGTACTAAGGAACTAGCAATCTCAGCACTGCGGGCAATTGTTGCAAGGGCGGCGGCGCCCAAGAATCTGCACCAGACCGGGAAAATTTCCCGGGTATAACAATAACCGCAGAGGCAGCCGTCATGACCCAACCCGCACGTCGCCAACCCTTCGTCTTGAGCCTGTTGCTCAGTGCCATGCTGTTGTCCGGCACCGCATTGGCCGCCGTCACCGACCAGGACATTCTCCAGGACCCCAAGAACCCGGAGCAGGTCGTCACCAACGGTCTGGGCGTCCAGGGTCAACGCTACAGCCCGCTCGACACCCTCAACGTCAACAACGTGAAAGACTTGCGGCCGGTCTGGGCCTTCTCCTTCGGCGGTGAAAAACAACGCGGTCAGCAAGCGCAACCGATGATCAAGGACGGCGTGATGTACATGACCGGCTCCTACTCGCGGGTGTTTGCGGTGGATGCGCGCACCGGCAAGAAACTCTGGCAATACGATGCGCGTCTGCCCGATGACATCCGCCCGTGCTGTGACGTGATCAACCGGGGCGTGGCGCTGTATGGCGACCTGGTGATTTTCGGCACCCTCGACGCCAAGCTCGTGGCCCTGAACAAAGACACCGGCAAAGTGGTGTGGAGCAAGAAAGTCGCCGACCACAAGGAAGGTTATTCGATCAGCGCCGCGCCGCTGGTGATCAACGGCAAACTGATTACCGGCGTGGCGGGTGGCGAGTTCGGCGTGGTGGGCAAGATCGAAGCCTACGACCCGAAAAACGGTGATCTGTTGTGGACCCGACCCACCGTCGAGGGCCACATGGGCTATGTCTACAAGGACGGCAAAGCGGTAGAGAACGGCATCTCCGGTGGCGAAGCAGGCAAGACCTGGCCCGGCGATCTGTGGAAAACCGGCGGCGCCGCCCCTTGGCTCGGCGGCTACTACGACCCGGAAACCAATCTGCTGCTGTTCGGCACCGGCAACCCGGCGCCGTGGAACTCGCACCTGCGCCCTGGCGACAACCTTTACTCGTCGTCACGCCTGGCGCTGAATCCGGACGACGGCACCATCAAATGGCACTTCCAGAGCACGCCCCACGACGGTTGGGACTATGACGGCGTGAACGAACTGGTGTCGTTCAACTACACCGATGGCGGCAAAGAAATCAAAGCCGCCGCGACTGCGGACCGTAACGGTTTCTTCTACGTGCTGGACCGCACCAACGGCAAGTTCATTCGCGGCTTCCCCTTCGTCGACAAGATCACCTGGGCCACCGGCCTCGATAAACAAGGCCGGCCGATCTACAACGAAGCCAGCCGTCCCGGCGCACCGGGTACCGAAGCCAAAGGCAGTTCGGTGTTCGTCGCCCCGGCGTTCCTCGGCGCGAAAAACTGGATGCCGATGGCCTACAACAAGGACACCGGGTTGTTCTACGTACCGTCCAACGAGTGGGGCATGGACATCTGGAACGAAGGCATCGCCTACAAGAAAGGCGCGGCGTTCCTCGGTGCCGGTTTCACCATCAAGCCCTTGAACGAAGACTACATCGGCGTGCTGCGCGCCATCGACCCGAAAACCGGCAAGGAAGTCTGGCGTCACAAGAACTTCGCGCCGCTGTGGGGCGGGGTGCTGACCACCAAGGGCAACCTGGTGTTCACCGGCACGCCGGAAGGTTTCCTCCAGGCATTCAATGCCAAGACCGGTGAGAAAGTCTGGGAATTCCAGACCGGCTCCGGCGTACTCGGCTCGCCGGTGACCTGGGAAATGGACGGCGAGCAGTACGTTTCGGTGCTGTCCGGTTGGGGCGGCGCGGTTCCGCTGTGGGGCGGTGAAGTGGCCAAGCGCGTGAAGGACTTCAACCAGGGCGGCATGCTCTGGACCTTCAAGTTGCCGAAAGACCTGGTGGCCAAGCACTAACCTCAAATCCACCACATAACCCCTGTGGGAGCGAGCCTGCTCGCGATAGCGGCTTCACATTCAACACATTGGTTGACTGACGCACCGCCTTCGCGAGCAAGCCCGCTCCCACATTGGGATTTGTGTGAAACCTACTACCAAATAACGAGAGCCCCCCCTGCCAACGGCGCATTCGTCTGGCACGCGGGGCTCTCTACTATCGGTTCATCGCCTGTTTGCCCGACAGGCATCGACCCAGACAGAGGCCCATCATGATCTACGCACAACCCGGAACACCCGGCGCCGTCGTTTCCTTCAAACCGCGCTACGGCAACTTCATCGGCGGCGAGTTCGTCGCACCGGTCAATGGCGAGTACTTCACCAACACCTCGCCGGTAACCGGTGAAGTGATCGCCGAGTTCCCGCGCTCCAGCGCCGCCGACATCGAAAGGGCGCTCGACGCCGCCCACGCCGCTGCCGATGCCTGGGGCAAAACCTCGGCGCAGGACCGCTCGCTGGTGCTGCTGAAAATCGCCGATCGCATCGAACAAAACCTCGAAATCCTTGCCGTCACCGAAACCTGGGACAACGGCAAGGCCGTGCGCGAAACCCTCAACGCCGACGTACCGCTGGCCGCCGACCACTTCCGTTACTTCGCCGGTTGCATCCGTGCACAGGAAGGCGGCGCCGCCGAAATCAACGAGCTGACCACCGCCTATCATTTTCACGAACCATTGGGCGTGGTCGGGCAGATCATCCCGTGGAACTTCCCGCTGCTGATGGCCGCGTGGAAACTCGCCCCGGCCCTGGCGGCCGGCAACTGCATCGTGCTCAAGCCTGCCGAGCAGACACCGCTGTCGATCATGGTCTTCGCCGAACTGATCGCCGACTTGCTGCCGGCCGGCGTGCTCAACATCGTGCAAGGTTTCGGTCGCGAAGCCGGTGAGGCACTGGCCACCAGCAAGCGCATCGCCAAGATCGCCTTCACCGGCTCCACTCCGGTGGGCGCGCACATCATGCATTGCGCCGCCGAGAACATTATTCCGAGCACCGTCGAACTGGGCGGCAAGTCGCCGAACATATTCTTCGAAGACATCATGAACGCCGAGCCACAGTTCATCGAGAAAGCCGCCGAAGGCCTGGTGCTCGCCTTCTTCAACCAGGGCGAAGTCTGCACCTGCCCGTCGCGTGCGCTGGTGCAAGAGTCGATCTACGAACCGTTCATGGCCGAGGTGATGAAGAAGATCGTCAAGATCAAACGCGGCAACCCGCTGGACACCGACACCATGGTCGGCGCCCAGGCGTCCGAGCAGCAATACGACAAGATTCTCTCGTACCTGAAAATTGCCCAGGAGGAGGGCGCCGAGCTGCTCACCGGCGGCGCGGCGGAACGTCTTGAAGGCGACTTGTCGAGCGGCTATTACATCCAGCCGACCCTGCTCAAGGGCCACAACAAGATGCGCGTGTTCCAGGAAGAAATCTTCGGGCCGGTGGTGGGCATCACCACGTTCAAGGACGAAGCCGAAGCCCTGGCGATTGCCAACGACAGCGAGTTCGGCCTCGGTGCCGGCCTGTGGACCCGCGACATCAACCGCGCGTACCGCATGGGCCGGGCGATCAAGGCCGGGCGCGTCTGGACCAACTGCTACCACCTGTACCCGGCGCATGCCGCGTTCGGTGGCTACAAGAAATCCGGTGTCGGCCGTGAGAACCACAAGATGATGCTCGACCATTATCAGCAGACCAAAAACCTGCTGGTGAGCTACGACATCAATCCGCTGGGGTTCTTCTAACCCCGCGCGAAACCGTGTGATGGCTTTCGCGGGCAAGCCTCGCTCCTACAGGTCAGGTGATCTGTAGGAGCGAGGCTTGCCCGCGAATGGCCGTGTCTGACACCCCGAAACACCCCCTACCAACGCACCCCACAACCTCCTTCGAAAGTAGCATTCGGGCGCCTGCCGCCCCGTGCATTAATGGTTCTACCGGAATCGTCCGGCACAAGAAGAGGAATGACCCATGTGGACTAAACCCGCGTTTACCGATCTGCGCATTGGCTTCGAAGTGACGATGTATTTCGCCAACCGCTGATCGTCCACCCGGCCAGCCGCTGCGTTGGCCGGGCCTGCCTTCTGGAGCATCGCCCATGCACATTCGCGTTCTCGGTTCCGCCGCTGGCGGTGGTTTTCCGCAGTGGAACTGCAACTGTCGCCAGTGCGCCGGTATGCGCAATGGCAGCCTGCGTGTGCAACGTCGCACGCAATCTTCCATTGCCCTGAGCGACAACGGTGTGGACTGGGTGCTGTGCAACGCTTCCCCGGATATCCGCGCGCAACTCGAGAGTTTCGCGCCGTTGCAACCGGCACGCCGCTTGCGCGACACGGCCATTGCCGGCGTGGTCCTGATGGACAGCCAGATCGACCATTGCACCGGCCTGTTGAGCCTGCGCGAAGGCTGCCCGCATTCGGTGTGGTGCACCGAGCGGGTTCATGAAGACCTGAGCAGCGGCTTTCCATTGTTCACCATGCTCAAGCACTGGAATGGCGGTTTGCAGTGGCAACCGATCGGACTCGACCGCCAGCCGTTCAGCATCGCGGCCTGCGAACAGTTGCAGTTTCGGGCCATTCCACTGGTCAGCAATGCTCCGCCGTATTCACCGAATCGGGGCAACCCACAGCCAGGCGACACCATTGGCTTGTTCATCGAAGACCGGCGCACGGGCGCTTCGTTGTTCTATGCGCCGGGCCTCGGGCAAATCGATGACGAGGTGTTGAGCTGGATGCAGCGTGCCGATTGCCTGTTGCTGGATGGCACGTTGTGGCGCGATGACGAAATGCGCGTCTGTGAAGTCGGCCAGAGCCTGGGCAGCGAGATGGGGCATCTGCCGCAGAGTGGGGCGGGCGGCATGCTGGAGGTGTTGGAGGGTTTTACTCGTCAGCGCAAGGTGCTGATCCACATTAACAACACCAACCCGATCCTCGACGAAGACTCGGCTGAGCGGGCGTTGCTGGAGCGGCGGGGGATCGAGGTGGCTTATGACGGCATGGATATTGTGCTGTAGCGGATGACGCCTTCGCGGGCAAGCCTCGCTCCTACAGAGGTATCGCAAACTTCTGTAGGAGCGAGGCTTGCCCGCGAAGGCGCCAGACCAGACACCGCAAATCCTCCAGGAGACCTGCAATGACTGATACAGCGATGAACCCCACCGAATTCGAACAGGCCCTGCGCGCCAAAGGCGCGTACTACCACATCCATCACCCGTTCCACCAAGCCATGTACGCCGGTCGCGCCAGTCGCGAGCAGATTCAAGGCTGGGTCGCCAACCGCTTCTACTACCAGATCAACATTCCGCTCAAGGACGCCGCCATCCTCGCCAACTGCCCGGACCGCGACGTGCGCCGCGAATGGCTGCAACGGATTCTCGACCACGACGGCGTGCCTGGCAGCGAAGGCGGTATCGAAGCCTGGCTGCGGTTGGGCGAAGCGGTGGGCCTGGATCGTGAGCAGATTCTGTCCCAGGAGCTGGTATTGCCCGGTGTACGTTTTGCCGTGGACGCCTACGTCAATTTCGCCCGGCGCGCCTGCTGGCAGGAAGCGGCCAGCAGTTCACTGACCGAGCTGTTCGCCCCGCAGATCCACCAGTCGCGGCTCGACGCCTGGCCAGCGCATTACCCGTGGATCGACGTCGCCGGTTACGACTATTTCCGCACGCGCCTGAGTCAGGCCCGGCGCGATGTCGAGCACGGTTTGCGCATTACCCTGGCGCACTACGTCACCGTCGAAGCTCAGCAGCGGATGCTGGAAATCCTCCAGTTCAAGCTCGACGTGCTGTGGAGCATGCTCGACGCCATGAGCATGGCCTATGAGCTGGAACGCCCGCCGTATCACACGGTGACCAGCGAACGCGTCTGGCATCGGGGGATCGCCTTGTGAGCCCGATCAATCGTGCGCAGTCACCGGCATTGCGCCGGGGTTTTCGCCTGCAGTGGGAACCTCGTCAGGACTGCCATGTGCTGCTGTACCCCGAAGGCATGATCAAACTCAACGCCAGTGCCGGGCAGATTCTCGACCTGCTGGACGGTCAACGCAGTGTGGCGGCGATCATTGATTTGCTCTCCGCGAGTTTTCCCGGTGTGCCGGGGATCGACGAGGATGTGCTGGCGTTTCTGGAGGTGGCCCATGCTCAATTCTGGATCGAATGATGCGCCGCCGGGGCCACCGCTGTGGCTGCTGGCGGAGCTGACTTATCGCTGCCCGTTGCAATGCCCCTATTGCTCAAATCCATTGGATTTCGCCCAGCAAGGCGCAGAGCTGAGCACTGACGAATGGATTCGCGTGTTTCGCGAGGCGCGTGCGATGGGCGCTGCGCAACTGGGGTTTTCCGGCGGTGAGCCGTTGGTGCGCCAGGACCTGGCGGAGTTGATCAAAGCCGCACGGGACATGGGTTACTACACCAACCTGATCACCTCGGGCATCGGCCTGACCGAGCAGAAAGTCCATGATTTCAAGGTCGCCGGGCTCGACCATATCCAGATCAGCTTCCAGGCCGCCGACGAAGCGGTCAACAACATGCTCGCCGGCTCGCGCAAGGCGTTCGCGCAGAAGCTCGCCATGGCCCGTGCGGTGAAAGCCCAGGGTTATCCGATGGTGCTGAATTTCGTCACCCACCGGCACAACATCGACCGCATCGACCGCATCATCGACTTGTGCCTGGAGCTGGAAGCGGATTTTGTCGAGCTCGCCACGTGTCAGTTTTATGGGTGGGCCGAGCTCAATCGCGTGGGCCTGTTACCGACCCGCGAGCAATTGCAGCGCGCCGAACGCATCACCAATGAATACCGCGAACGGCTTGAGGCGCAGGGCCATCCGTGCAAGTTGATCTTCGTCACCCCGGATTACTACGAAGAACGCCCCAAGACCTGCATGAACGGCTGGGCCAATCTGTTTCTCGACATCACCCCGGACGGCACGGCGTTACCCTGTCATAGCGCCCGGCAATTGCCGGTGACATTCCCCAATGTGCGCGAACACAGCATCGAGCACATCTGGAACGACTCCTTCGGTTTCAACCGCTTCCGTGGCGACGACTGGATGAAGGAACCATGCCGCTCCTGCGATGAAAAACACAAGGACCTGGGTGGCTGCCGCTGCCAGGCGTTCATGCTGACCGGCGATGCCGCCAATGCCGACCCGGTGTGCAGCAAGTCACCGCACCATGGCGTGATCCTCAAGGCTCGCGAGGAAGCCGATGCGCCGGGGCAGGGCATGGAACACCTGACCTTGCGCAATGAGAAGGCCTCCCGCTTGATCTACCGCGGATAACCCCTCCAACACACAACCCCTGTAGGAGCCGGCTTGCTGGCGATGGCGGCCGCACTGGCGACGCATAACTCGCGGGCCTCATCGCCAGCAAGCCGGCTCCTACAGGGGATCGTCAGTGAGTTTGGAATCTGACTACCCATTGGTCTGATTGCATTCACAGCCGGATGGGTTAGTGTGGTTCTTACCTTCCAAAACAATAAAAACAGGCTTTCCAATGAGCCAGAGTCTCAGCCAGCTGCGTAAATTCGTTTCGCCTGAAATCATCTTCGGTGCCGGTTGCCGGCACAACGTCGGCAACTATGCCAAGACCTTTGGCGCGCGCAAGGTCCTGGTGGTCAGCGACCCCGGCGTCATTGCCGCCGGGTGGGTTGCCGATGTCGAGGCCAGCCTGCAGGCCCAGGGCATCGATTACTTTTTGTATAGCGACGTTTCGCCCAACCCGCGTGTCGAGGAAGTCATGCTCGGTGCCGAGTTGTACCGGGAAAACCACTGCGACGTGATCGTCGCCGTCGGTGGCGGCAGCCCGATGGATTGCGGCAAGGGCATCGGCATTGTCGTCGCTCACGGGCGCAGCATCCTCGAGTTCGAAGGGGTGGACACCATCAGCGTGCCCAGCCCGCCATTGATCCTGATCCCGACCACCGCCGGCACCTCGGCGGACGTCTCGCAATTCGTGATCATCTCCAACCAGCAAGAACGCATGAAATTCTCCATCGTCAGTAAAGCGGTGGTGCCGGACGTGTCGCTGATCGACCCGGAAACCACCCTGAGCATGGACCCGTTCCTGTCGGCCTGTACCGGCATCGACGCGTTGGTGCATGCCATCGAAGCCTTTGTTTCTACGGGACACGGGCCACTGACCGACCCCCATGCGCTGGAAGCCATGCGCCTGATCAACGGCAACCTGGTGCAAATGATCGCCAACCCGACGGACATCGCCCTCCGCGAGAAAATCATGCTCGGCAGCATGCAGGCCGGGCTGGCGTTCTCCAATGCGATCCTCGGCGCGGTGCACGCCATGTCTCACAGCCTCGGTGGCTTCCTCGATTTGCCCCATGGCCTGTGCAACGCGGTGTTGGTGGAGCACGTAGTGGCCTTCAATTACAGCTCGGCGCCGGAACGCTTCAAGGTGATTGCGGAGACGTTCGGCATCGATTGCCGTGGCCTCAATCACCGGCAGATCTGCGGGCGGCTGGTTGAACATCTGATCGCGTTGAAACACGCCATCGGCTTTCACGAAACCCTCGGCTTGCACGGCGTCAGCACGGCGGACATCCCGTTCCTGTCGCAACATGCCATGCACGACCCGTGCATCCTGACCAACCCGCGTGAATCCAGTCAGCGTGATGTCGAGGTCGTCTATGGCGAAGCCCTCTGACGAGCAACAGGCGGCGCTGGCCGGCTTGCTCGGATTGGGCAGCCATTCGGCGCGCAAGAGCCATTACCCGGAACTGGCCGCCCGCCTGGAAGACCTGGAAACCGAGCGCAATCGCTACAAGTGGTTGTTCGAGCACGCGGTCTACGGGATTTTCCAGGCCAGCCTCGACGGCGGCATGCGGGCAGCCAACACGGCGCTGGCACGCATGCTCGGCTATCAGGACCCGCAAGACGTGATGTTTTCCAAGGCAGACCTGGCCAGCCAGCTGTTCGTCGGCGGTGAGCAGGAGCTGGAAAACATCGGCGAGATCCTTCGGCATCAAGGCAGCCTGCATGGTTACGAAACCCAGTTGCGCCGCCAGGACGGCAGCAGCGTCGATGTGCTGATGAACCTGTTGCTCAGGCCCGATAAGGAACAACTGGTGGAGGGGTTTGTCGCCGACATCACCGAGCGCAAACAGGCCCAGCAACGGTTGCAACAGCTCAATGACGAACTGGAGCAACGCGTCACCGCACGCACCGACGAATTGCTCGAAGCCAACCGCAACCTGCAGCAACAGATCACCCAGCGTAAACAGATCGCCGAAGCCTTGCGCGATGCCCGTGATGCCGCCGAGGCCGCCAATCGCAGCAAGGACAAATACCTCGCCGCCGCCAGTCATGACCTGCTGCAACCGCTGAACGCTGCGCGTTTGCTGATTTCGACCTTGCGCGAGCGCAAACTGCCGGACGTCGAGCAGGTACTGGTCGAACGCACGCATCAGGCCCTGGAGGGGGCGGAGGATTTACTCACTGATTTGCTGGACATCTCCCGGCTCGATCAAGCGGCGGTCAAACCGGATGTCGCGTTGTACCGCCTCGATGAATTGCTCGGGCCGCTGGTGTCGGAATTCCAGTCAGTGGCCGACGCGGCCGGGCTGCGCTTGCGCGTGCACATGGGCGATTACGCCATTCGCACCGACCTGCGCCTGATGACGCGCATCCTGCGCAATTTCCTCAGCAACGCTTGTCGCTATACCGACGAGGGCAGCATCCTGCTCGGCGCCCGGCGTCGCGGTGACAGGCTGCGTCTGGAAGTCTGGGACACCGGGCGCGGGATCCCGGCGGATCGCCTCGACTCGATCTTCCTTGAGTTCAATCAACTGGACGTCGGCCGTGCCGCCGACCGCAAAGGTGTGGGGCTGGGGTTGGCGATCGTCGAGCGCATTGCCAAGATTCTCGACTACCGGGTCCAGGTGCATTCGCTGCCGGGACGCGGCTCGATGTTCAGCATTGAGGTGCCGATTTCCCGTGAGGTTCCGTTACCCATCAGCCTCGCGGCGCCGCAGCCGGGCACGGGCAATCCGCTGCCAGGCCGGCGTTTGCTGGTGCTGGACAACGAGGTCAGCATTCTGCAAAGCATGAGCGCGCTGCTCGGGCAATGGGGTTGCGAAGTGGTCACCGCCACCGACGAAGCCTCGGCGCTGGCCGCGTTGCAGGGCCACGCGCCGGAGCTGATTCTGGCGGATTACCACCTCGATCATGGGGTGGTGGGGTGTGAGGTGGTCCGGCATTTGCGCGAGCATTTCAGCCAGACGATTCCGGCGGTGATCATCACCGCCGACCGCACCGATCAGTGCCGCCGCTCCTTGCAGCGACTGGATGCGCCGTTGCTGAACAAACCGGTGAAACCCGGCAAGTTGCGTGCGGTGCTGAGTCAGCTGTTGGGGTAGGCGCGGTATTGCAGGCTGAAACCCAGCTCGGCGGATTGACCTTGTTCCAGCAGCACCAGTCCCGGCCGACCGGGCAAGTGGTGCGCATTGACTGGATGGCTCACCGGTTCGATGCAGAAAAAACCCAGGTCCACCGGGCAGTACAGCAGGAAGTAATCGCTGCCGCTGGCCTGGCATTCCAGTTCATAACCGAGGTCGGGTTGCTGGATCAGGCAATGGCCATCCCATTGGCAGAAACCGTTGTCGACCAGCGTGTCGGGCAGGGCCTTGAGCTGGCGAAAATCCCACTCGGCAGGCAAAGGACCGAGTCGGGTCGGCAGTTTCGAGGCGTCGCACCACCACACCTGCTCAGCCTTTGCCTGCAACCGAGTGCCGGCGGTACGCGGCAAGTACGGATGCAGCCCCAAACCATGCCACGCGGCGCGCTCGGCCAGATGCGTGACGTGCAACCCGATGCTCAGTTTGCCCTGGCTCAAATGAAAACGCTGCCGGGCGCGATAGGCGAACGGCCTGATGCTGTCGAGTTGCAGGACGACTTCATCACGGGTCTGCGAAACCACCTGCCACGGTTGTTGCCAGGCGCTGCCGTGAATCGGCAGGGGATCAGTGAGGCTGTTGGGCTCGAGCGCGAGCCAGCCGTCCGGGCGATCGAAACCACCGTCGGAAATACGGTTGGACCATGGCACCAGCGGAAAACAGCCGAGCTTGCCCGGTAGACCGGTGTTCAGCGCGTGCGCGTCACTGTGGCGCAACAGCGGCTGGCCCGAACTGTTCACGGTCCAGTTGACGATGCTGCCACCGGTTTCGGGGGCGAGGGTGAGGTGGGTGAATTCGTCTTCGAGTTCGAGCAGTGTTGGCGTCATGGTGACCTGCGAAATCAATGAATGCGTGGACTATCCGTAGGAGCCAGGCTTGCCGGCGGAGGC
>NZ_CATKQM010000065.1:0-11168 GCF_949768225.1 Pseudomonas sp. IT-P44
GCTCCTACAAAGGAAATTCGGTATATTCCTTTTCTTTTTTCAGCTCGGTACGCCCATGTCGTCCCTGACACCCTTGAACCATCTGATTACCCGCTTCCAGGAACAGACGCCGATCCGCGCCAGTTCCTTGATCATCACGCTGTACGGGGATGCCATCGAACCCCACGGCGGCACGGTGTGGCTGGGCAGCCTGATTCAGTTGCTCGAGCCCATCGGCATCAACGAACGGCTGATCCGCACCTCGATTTTTCGCCTGACCAAGGAAGGCTGGCTGACCGCCGAAAAAGTCGGGCGTCGCAGCTACTACAGCCTGACCGGCGCCGGCCGTCGGCGTTTCGACAAAGCCTTCAAGCGGGTCTACAGCTCCACCGTTCCGGCCTGGGACGGTTCGTGGTGCCTGGTGATGCTCACGCAACTGACCCAAGACAAGCGCAAACAAGTGCGCGAAGAACTGGAGTGGCAAGGTTTTGGTGCGATCTCGCCCGCCGTGCTGGCCTGCCCGCGCAGTGATCGGGCGGATGTCAACGCGACCTTGCTCGACCTGGGTGCCCAGGAAGACACCATCGTCTTCGAAACCACCGCACAAGACGTGCTTGCCTCAAAGGCCCTGCGTTTGCAGGTGCGCGAGAGCTGGAACATCGAGGAGCTGGCGGCCCATTACAGCGAGTTCATCCAACTGTTCCGACCGCTCTGGCAAGCGCTTCGCGAGCAGGAAAACCTGCAACCGTCGGACTGCTTCCTGGCACGGGTCCTGCTTATTCACGAGTACCGCAAACTGCTGCTGCGTGACCCGCAATTGCCGGACGAGTTGTTGCCCGGCGATTGGGAAGGACGCGCCGCCCGCCAGTTGTGCCGCAACATTTACCGGCTGATCTACGCCAAGGCCGAAGAGTGGTTGAACAATGCACTGGAAACCGCCGATGGTCCGTTGCCGGACGTGGGCGAAAGCTTTTATCGGCGCTTTGGCGGGCTTAAGTAACCCGTCTGTTTCCGTAGGAGCGGCACTGTTCAGGAGAACCCGTGGATTGGCGTAGATAATAAAAACAAGCCTGCGTGAGGCCCGACATGATTTCTTCAATTGCACAGCGCCGTGATGGCTTCGACCAGTGGATTCATCAGATCAACCAGATCTGTGGCGCCTTCAATGCGCAACCCCTGGGTGATGAGTTTGCCGGACAGATCCGCGAGCACCAGGACGGCGCGCTGAAGCTCAGTTTTGTCGATGCCCGCCAGGCACGGCTGTACCGCACGCCTCACGAAGTGGCGGCGGGCGAGGACGGTAAATACTTTGCGGTGTTTCAGCTCGATGGCAGCGCCGGCATGGCTCAGGGCGACAGCAAGGTGTTGCTGTCGGCCGGGGATATCACGCTGATCGACGCCTCGCGCCCCAGCGACTTTACCTACAGTGAAAACTCCCGGCAGTTGTCATTGATTCTGCCGTCGCAACTGGTCGAGCAAACCCTGCGCTTCAATCAGGTCCAGTGCGGGCACCGGATCGCCGCGACATCCCCCATCGCGATGCTCTCGCACCGTTTGATTCTGGACGCCACGCACCAGCAATGCCTGAGCCGGGCAGAAAGCGAAGCGACGCTGGAGGCGATTGTCAGCCTGCTGCGTCCGGCCATCAGTCACAGCGAAGCATGCGCGGACGTGCATGAGCGCCTCTTTCGCAAGACCCTGGGTTTCATCGATGAGCACATCCGCTCGGAAGACCTCTGCCCCGAATGGCTGGCGCGCGAGGTGGGAATGTCGACGCGTGGTTTGTACCGGATGTTTGCCAAGAAAGGATTGGTGGTGGCGCGGTACATCAAGAATCGGCGGCTGGATTTGTGCGCGGAGTCCCTGCGCCAAACACGTACCGAGCAGAAGTTGTCGGTGCTGGGGTATTCGTGGGGCTTTTCCGATTCGAGCTACTTTTCCACCGCGTTCAAATCGCGCTTCGGCATTTCGCCCGGTGAGTACCGCAAAAAACACGCCTGACCGTCCCCTTGAAAACACATTACCCCCTGTAGGAGCCGGCTTGCTGGCGATGGCGGTGTGTCAGAAACATTAATCTCGACTGACACACCGCTATCGCCAGCAAGCCGGCTCCTACAGGGGGTGTGCCGTATTACTGCGGCACGTTGAGGTTCAGCGTCGGCGTTTCATCAAAGAAATTCCACGGCTTCAACAGCACATGCACCCACTCGGTCGGCATGATCGGCCATTCCTCCGCACGGGCGATGTGCGTGGTGCCGGTGGTCAGCCAGACCACGTCATCGCTGTTTTCGATGGACTGGTTGTCGTGGGTGAACTGCCCAAGCCCCGCATCCTTGTCCGAGCGGTTCGGGTATTTGCCTTCCGGGTACTTTTCTTCCGGGTTGTAGCGGGTCACCCACAGCTGTTTGTCCATGAAGCTCAGGCGGTGATAGAGCCATTCGTCCTTGCCGAAATTGGCACCCTTGGCCACCGGGTGCGTACCGCCGGCGTACGGAATCAGCTGATAGGAAACCGGGTTGCCGACTTTGTTTTCCTTGCTGGTATTGGTCAGCAGGCGAACAGTCGACGGGTCGAATTTCTGCGCGGCTTGCTGCTCGGTGCCGACGACTTTGGTTTCGGTCTGCATCGTGCTGGTGCGCGGTCCGCCACGGTCGTTCGGGGCAACCACCGGGTTCACTTCCACCAGCGAGTTGTTCTCACCGTCCACGTCCATGTCCAGGCGGAAGTTGTAGATGTGCTGGTGCGTGGTGCCGACGATGTTGTGGTCCAGCAGCGTGCCGTAACGCGTGTCTTCCTTGGCCGTGGCTTCGTGCATGGTTTTCGATTTCACGCCCTTGACCGCTTCGATACCGGTGGCGCCGGCATCGATGCCAATGGTGCCGTTTTGCTGGAAGACCCAGTCGAAAATGTAGTCGTAGTTGCCGACGGTGCTGATCCAGCGCACCACCAGTTCGCGACGCTCGGTGCTGAGGTTGGGCTGGCCCATTTCCTGGTGTTTGTATTCCGGGCCGGCGTAGCGCTCGAACACCGCCATGGCGCGGGGAATCGAAGTCGGGGCGCCGGTGTAGTCGGCAATGGTCGCGTCCAGCAGCACGGCGTTTTCCGGAGCATCTTTACCGCGCGCAATCGGCGAGGTCAGCGTGCCCATGCCGTAATCGCCCGAGTCGAGATAGGCCTTGAAGTACCAGCCGCCATCCGGATCGCCATAAGGCACGATCATGCCGCCCAGCGAGCCTTCGTACATGATTTTGCGTTTCTTGCCCTTGTCGTCATAAGTGACGGTGGACAGGATCGGGCCGACCCGCGAGTCGAGGCGAACGTGGAAGTCCCAGTTCTGCCAGTGAATGCTGTTGCCGGAGATGGTGTAGTTTTTGCCTTCGGGCTCGATGATCTCCAGCGGCTTGACCGACGTGCCCTTACGCCCGCGTCCGTCGTACGGCGTCGATTTCATCGGCACCGGAATGACCGCGTCGTCTTCGATCTTGATCAGTTTCTTCTGCTCCAGATCGACAATCGCCACCAGCCCCTCGATCGGGTGCGCCCAGTAGTTGCCGTCACCGGTATTCAGATAGCTGACGATTTTCAGCAGACGCTTGTCCTGCGCCAGCCCGTCCTTGCCGTCGAAGTAACCGACCGTCAACGGCGTGGCCACCACCTTCTTCACATCGCTGATACCGCGTTTGGTCAGCGCCTGCGCATACTCGGGGCTCGCTTCAATCGCCGATTGCACCGTCGCGAAGTCATCCAGCAGGACCATGCCGTGGGCGCCTTCGATCGGCTTCCACGATTTGAGCGTCTTGCTGTCGAGATCGACCAGGCCTTCAACCACATGCTTGCCGTCGAGCACCACAATGTTGGCCTGGCGCGGTTGGGCGACGTTTTGCCCGCTGTAGACGAAATTCCACACCTGATCCTTCGGTGGTTCGTTGACCGAAACTTCCGTGAAGCGGAAACCCGGTTTGTAGTGCTCCGATTGCTTGATGATCTCGACAGCGGTCTTGATCTCATCCGCGCTCAGCGGGTTGAGCGGGTTAGGGCGCGTCTCGACGACAAAGGTCTTGTCCAGGCCGGACTGGAACACCTGATTGATGAAGTCCTTGGACATGAAAGCGGTCTTGCCCTTGAACACCACCGGCACACTCAGCTCCATCCGTTTGCCGTTGAGCATGGCAACCTTGCTGCCCGGTTTGACCTTGAGATAAACGCCGTCCTTGGCAATCACGAACAGGTCGGCGTAGTCGTCCCATTTCACCGTGGCCCCAAACTCCTCAAGGCCCGCTTGCAGCGGCACCATCTCGGCGTGCCCGCCATGGGCCTGAGCGGTGCCCGCCCAGTAAGGCAGGCCAAGCGTGCCAAGGCTGATGGCCAGCGCGAGGCGGGCGAGGGGTTTTCTTTTCAGTGAGGCAAAGGAGGTGAACATGTCTGAATTCCTGGACGAACGCCGGTGACTGGCATGACTGCACTTTGCTACAGCTTGTGGCTGGCTTCTTTTGGATGCCTGCCAGAATCCTTTGGCTGTGTGCCTAAATCAACTTTTCTCGTTGACGAGTGGTGGCGAGTCGGCTGTCTGGAATCCATTGCTTCCGGTTAATAGGAAGCATTACTATTCACGCCCCGTCATCACAGCACACCGCAATGACCCCCAAGTTGCCCCGCAGACACGGCTTTTTCGAGCATTACGAAGAGTTGGTTGGCACCTGGACCCGTCGCCTGAGAAATCGTCAGCAGGCTGAGGATCTGGCCCACGATACCTTTGTGCGGGTGCTTGAGTCCGATTCGGCGGCGGTGCAGCAGCCCCGGGCGTATTTGCACCAGACTGCGCGCAACATCGCGGTGGATGGTTATCGGCGTGAGGATCGGCGGGGCGCCATGGAGTCGGAGGCGGTTGATCACAGTGTGTCGTCGTCCGGCGACCCGGAGCATTTCATGCATGCGATCCAGTTGGCTGATTCCATTGAACGGGCGCTCACCGAGTTGCCGGTCAACTGTCGCAAGGTTTTTGTTTGGCAGAAGATCGAAGGGCTGACCCAGGCTGAAATCGCCGAACGCCTGGGACTGTCCAAGAACATGGTGGAAAAGTATATGATCCGCACCCTGCGGCATCTGCGCGACCGCCTCGACGGTTTGCAACCATGATTGGCCGTGCACTCTCATCCCCAGCCAAACAGGAACTTCCATGATGGATACTCGTGATTGCGCGTGCGGGCAAACGACGGTTCGCGATGAGGCGGCGCAGTGGTTTGTGCGTTTGCAGGAGCCGGCCATTGACGTCGAAGAGCGCCAGCGTTTCGAGCACTGGCTGAACGAGCACCCTCAGCACCGCGACGAATTTCAGTTGCTTCAGGGCCTGTGGACAGCCGCCGACCTGGTGCCGCGTGCGCGACTGCAAGCCTTGTGCGAAACCCCGCCGGCACGCAGCAAACGTCGGCCGCTGGTGCGTTATGCGGTGGCGGCCAGTGTGGTGGCTGTGGCGCTGGGCATGGGCCTGTTCAGCAGTTTGAATCAACCGGCGCCATACACCGCCGAGTATTCGACGACCATGGGCGAGCGTCGCCAGGTGGCGCTGCCGGACGGTTCGGTGATCGACCTGAACAGCCGCAGCCGTCTTCAGGTGCGCTTTGAAAAAGGTCAGCGCGGCATCGAGTTGACGCAAGGCGAGGCGATGTTCAGCGTCGCCCATGACAGCGATCGGCCATTCGTGGTCGAGGCGGGCAGCGGCAAGGTCACGGTCACCGGCACGCGCTTCGATGTGCGTCGCGGCGCTCGTGACACCCGGGTCGTGGTGGAGCAGGGCACGGTCAGGGTTCAGGGGCACGGCGCGGCGGACAATGAGTTCGTCAACCTTACCGCTGGCCTCGGCACGCGCATTGATGCCCAGGGCAAAGTGGCCGCGGCCTATGCGGTAAACCCTGCGGAACTGACGGCCTGGCGCAACGGCAAACTGGTGTTCAACAACGCCAGCCTGGCCGAAGTGGCCGAGGAAGTGTCGCGTTATCGGGACAAGCCACTCACCGTCGGCAACGACACAGTGGGCAATCTGCGCCTGACCAGCGTGTTCAAATCCGACAACACCGACGCGCTGCTCAAGGCCTTGCCGACCATCTTGCCGGTGGCTGTGCGCACCCTCGATGACGGCAGTCAGGAAATAATTTCAAAATAAATTCAGGTTTTTTTCGAGTTGATCGTCTTCCTGTCCAACTGCAACTGGTTTGCATTAACAGGCGCACACTCTTGCGATCCACAGGACTACGTTCGACGTGAAAAAAACCACCGCTAAAAACAACAACTCCCTTTGGTTGCCGCTGGCCCTTGCGCTGGCGGTCAACGCTGCGCTGCCCCAGGCCTTTGCCGCCGATGCCATTCACATCCCGGCGCAACCCTTGGGCCAGGCGCTGAGCGAGCTCGGTCAGCAAACCTCGTTGCAGGTTTTTTTCAGTCCTGAACTGGTCGCCGGCAAACAGGCCCCGGCGGTGGATGGCAACCTTTCGCCGGAGCAGGCCTTGCGCCAATTGCTGCAGGGCAGCGGTCTCGAGTATCAGATTGACGAAGGTTCGGTGACCCTGACGCCGGCTCCATCGCCGACTTCAGCCGCCAATGGCCCGCTGGAACTGGGCGTGACTGACATCAAGGTCGTCGGTGACTGGCTCGGTGACGCCGATGCCGCCGTGGTGCAGAACCACCCTGGCGCTCGCACGGTGATTCGCCGCGAAGCCATGGTCGAGCAAGGCGCGATGAACGTCGGCGACGTGTTGAAGCGCGTGCCCGGCGTGCAAGTGCAAGAAGCCAACGGCACTGGCGGCAGCGATATCTCCCTGAACGTCGGCGTACGCGGCCTGACTTCGCGCCTGTCGCCACGCTCCACCGTGCTGATCGACGGCGTACCGGCCGCGTTCGCGCCGTATGGCCAGCCGCAGCTGTCCATGGCTCCGATTTCCTCGGGTAACCTCGACAGCATCGACGTGGTGCGCGGTGCCGGTTCCGTGCGCTACGGGCCGCAAAACGTTGGCGGTGTGATCAACTTCGTGACCCGCGCAATCCCGGAAAAAGCTTCCGCCGAAATCGGCACCACCCTGGAAACTTCCAAGCACGGTGGCTGGAAGCACATCGACACGGCGTTTGCCGGCGGTACGGCGGACAACGGCATGGGCGTGGCGCTGTTGTACTCGGGCGTGAACGGCAACGGTTACCGTGAGCGCAACAACGGCAACGACATCGACGACGTGCTGCTCAAGACCCACTGGGCGCCGACCGATGTCGACGACTTCAGCCTCAACCTGCATTACTACGACGCCAGTGCCGACATGCCCGGCGGCCTGACTCAGGCACAGTACGACGCCAATCCGTTTCAGTCCGACCGCAACAACGACAACTTCAGCGGGCGCCGCAAAGACGTCTCGTTCAAGTGGGCGCGGCAGATCGATGACCGTACCCAGGCAGAAGTGCTGACGTACTACTCCGACAGCTTCCGTGGCAGCAACATCGCCGCCCGCGATCAGAAGACTATCGGCTCGTTCCCGCGGACCTATTACACCTTCGGTATCGAACCGCGGGTGTCTCATGTGTTCGACGTGGGCCCGACCACCCAGGAAGTCAGCGTCGGTTATCGCTACCTCAAGGAAGGCATGCACGAACAGGCGACCCGTCTGGAGCTGAACAAGAGCAACGAGCCCGTCGTGACCAAGGCCTCGGACGGCCATGTGTACCAGGACCGCACCGGCGGCACGGAAGCCAACTCCGTTTACCTCGACGACAAGATCGACGTCGGCAACTGGACGATTACCCCCGGCATCCGTTTCGAGCACATCAGCACCGACTGGCATGAGCGCCCCGTACGAGATGCCGATGGCAAGCGTGTGACAGAGAAGAACCGCAGCATCGAAAGCAACGAGCCGCTGCCGGCCTTGAGTGTGATGTATCACATTTCCGATGCCTGGAAACTGTTCGCCAACTACGAGACTTCGTTCGGCAGCCTGCAGTATTTCCAGCTCGGCCAGGGCGGTACGGGTGACAGCACCGCCAACGGTCTGGAGCCGGAAAAAGCCAAGACCTACGAGCTCGGCACGCGCTACAACGATGATGTGTGGGGCGGCGAAGTGACGCTGTTCTACATCGACTTCGATAAAGAGTTGCAGTACATCAGCAACGATGCGGGCTGGACCAACCTCGGCGCAACCACGCACCAAGGCGTTGAAGCATCGGTGCATTACGACATGGCGGCACTGGACCCACGGCTCGACGGCCTGAGCGCCAACGCCGGTTTCACCTACACACGTGCCGTGTATGAAGGGGAGATTCCGGGCTTCAAGGGCCGTGACCTGCCGTTCTATTCGCGCCAGGTCGCGACTGCCGGCTTGCGTTATGACATCGACCGCTGGACCTACAACGTCGATGCGTTTGCCCAGTCCAAACAACGTTCGCCGGGCGTTGCCGTGAACTCCAACGGCAGCTTCACCAACAACTACATCACCGAAGGCACTGCCGACGGTCAGTACGGCGACATTCCCGGTTACGTCACCTGGAACGTGCGGGGCGGTTATGACTTCGGCGCGCAACTGTCCAACCTGAAAGTCGGCGCCGGGGTGAAAAACATCTTCGACAAGCAGTACTTCACCCGCTCCAGCGACAACAACTCGGGCATGTACGTCGGCGCACCGCGCACGTTCTTCGTGCAGGCCAGCGTTGGGTTCTGATAGACCGCGTTGACCTCATCGCCGGCAAGCCGGCTCCTACAAGGTTTTGCGTCATGCACAAATTCTGTGAATGACATGAAACCTGTAGGAGCTGGCTTGCCGGCGATGCTTTTCAGGCCTTCAACACCTTCCCGCCAATGGCAACCGCCACCAGCAACACCGCCATCAGCCCAAAGGCAAAACTCAAACTGCTGCCGTGGGCGATGAATCCGATCACCGCCGGCCCCGCCAGAATCCCCGCGTAACCCAGCGTCGTAATCGCCGGCACGGCAATGCTTTCAGGCATGACCGTCTGCTTGCCCACGGCGGTGTACAGCACCGGCACGATATTCGAGCAGCCCGCGCCCAGCAGTGCATAACCCACCAGCGCCATCTCCCAGCTCGGTGCAAACGTCGCCAGAAACAGGCCGGTAGCGGCCGTCAGCCCACCGAACACGATCACCCGTGTCGCGCCTAGGCGCCGGACGATCTTGTCACCGGTCAACCGCCCGGCCGTCATGGTCAGCGCAAACGCCGCATAACCCAATCCCGCATAGGCCGTGTCGATCCCGCGTTCCTGCGCCAGGAACACCGCGCTCCAGTCCAGTGCCGCGCCCTCGGCAAGGAACACGATGAAACACATCCCGCCGATAAACAGCACGATGCCGTGGGGAATGGCAAAGGCCGGCCCGGAACTTTCGCTGCCATACGGCAGCAAGTGCGGCGCGGCTTTGCACAGTGCGATCAGCAGCAGCACGATCACCACCAGCATCGCTCCCAACGGAGAAACCCCGAAGCCGAGCAGGGCACTGACGCCCGCCGCCCCGACAATCCCGCCGAGGCTGAACAGTCCGTGGAAACCCGACATCATGGTTTTGCCGCTGGCGCGCTCGACGATCACCGCTTGCAGGTTCACCGTCGAATCCACCGTGCCGAGGCCCGCGCCGAACATGAACAAGGCCGCAATCAGCGCCGGGATCGAGGACACCGTCGCCAACAGCGGCAGCGCCACACAGATCAACAACGTACCGCCCGTCAGCACGCGCCGGCAGCCGAAACGCGTGGCCAGCAGCCCTGCCATCGGCATCGCCAGAATCGAGCCCACCCCCAGGCACAACAGCAGCAAGCCGAGGGTGCCTTCATCCAGCCCGGCCCGGGCCTTGGCGTAAGGCACCAGCGGCGCCCACGCGGCAATCCCGAAACCGGCGATGAAAAAGGCAATGCGCGTGGACATCTGTTCCAGGCGTCCGGGCACGAAAGTGGTGGGCGTGTTGAGGTTGGTCATATCGATCCTTGGCAAAAAACGTCGCGTCCCCAAGGGACAGTGACTCACCCATGAGGTTCGATCAGCGTCCGGACGGTTTCGCGGTCAGGCAGGGTGACATCCTTGCACAGCCCGTCGCGGTTTCGCGATATGTTGCACGCCTGTGATGTTTACACGGGAGGCGCCATGACGCCGTTCTACGATGCTAGAGGCAATATCTACGCGGTAGTGGCGCCGGATGCAGTGCGCCGCGGAGGGATCGATTTACCTGAACAGGCCAGTCTGGCGGCGCAAACCCGCACGACCTGGGCAGTGTCGGCCATCGAAGCGTTCTGTGCCTGGGCGCCGGGCACGCAACCGCCCGGCAGCAAGGACCATCGCTGCGACGGTCTGCTGGTCGGACCGTTTCAAGCGTCGCCGCCGTTCGATCTGTTGATCGTCAATACCGACGGCACCCTGGCCGAGCGCAGTGGCAACGGGCTGACGATTTTCTCCCAGGCGCTCAGCGACCAAGGTCTGTTTCCGGAAAACGCGGCGTGTGTGCTCAGGGTTCATCACGACAAGGCCGACACGCCTTCGCCTGGTGAAACATTGGTGAACAGTGCGCAAGTCGAGGGTGTGCAGGGTTTCTGGCTGGATCTGGGCAAACCGGCGTTCGGGCCCGAGGCGGTCAGTGCTCAAGGGGTGACCGATGTGGCATTCAACGGTCGTGGGCTCAGCCACGTTCAATCGTTGTCGGCGCTGGATCCCGCCTGGTCCCGCAGCCAGTTCGTGCGGGTCGGCAATCCGCATTGCGTAACGCTTGTGGACGATGCCGAGGCATTGCCGGCCAATGAGCAGATGCGCGAAGCGCGATTGTCCGAAGGGTTGACGCGCATTGCCTACGCGATGCCGACCGGGGCAGGGCGACCGTGCCCGGCGGGGGTTAATTTGCAATGGGCGATGCGCGAGTCAGCGGGGCGAATTGCTGCTCGGGTGTTTGAACGTGGGGAAGGGCCGACGGCGTCGTCCGGTACCAGTGCGAGTGCGGTAGCGTGTGCGGCGTGGCGGGTGGGTTGGGTGGTGGCGGGTGAGGTGAAGGTGGTGATGCCCGGTGGGACGGCGCCGATTTTGTTGGAGGAAACAGACGGGGAATTGAGTCGGGTCAGTTTGTTTGGTACGGCGCGGTTGATGGGTTGAATTTGAGATTGCCTTCGCGGGCAAGCCTCGCTCCGACAGGTTCGGCGCTCCCTGTAGGTGCGGGGCTTGCCCGCGAA
>NZ_CATKQM010000066.1:0-9708 GCF_949768225.1 Pseudomonas sp. IT-P44
TTTTTGATCTTCATCTGCCTCAGGACCGCTTGCTCTGGCGACCGTCCTCGCCGCGCCTGCTATCATGCGCAGCACCTCCCCCGCACAGGATCGCGCCGTTCCCCATGGATTACCGCAAACCCTCCGACCGCAAAAGCATGCACTCGCGCATTGTCCAGGAACTGGGCATGCAGATCGTTTCGGGACGCTTCAAACCGGACGACAAACTGCCCGCCGAAGCCCTGTTGTGCGAGGAGTACGCGGTCAGCCGTCCGGTACTGCGCGAAGCCACTCGCGTGTTGGTCGCCAAAGGCCTGGTGTATTCCCGTCCGCGTGTCGGCACGGTGGTCAAGCAGCGCAAGGAATGGCACATGCTCGACCCGGACGTGCTGCACTGGCTGATGCAAAGCAGCCCGCAGAATCAGTTCTTCGATCTGCTGACCAGCGTGCGCAGCATCATCGAACCGGCAGCCGCGGCCCTCGCCGCGCAATTCGCCACCGACGAAGACATTGCCTCTATTGGCGAAGCCTACCAACGCATGGAAGCCGCGCCGACGCCTGAAGCCCTGTTGCAA
This sequence comes from Pseudomonas sp. IT-P44, assembly GCF_949768225.1. Classification (NCBI taxonomy): domain Bacteria; kingdom Pseudomonadati; phylum Pseudomonadota; class Gammaproteobacteria; order Pseudomonadales; family Pseudomonadaceae; genus Pseudomonas; species Pseudomonas sp. IT-P44. Next base: position 555 of record NZ_CATKQM010000066.1, read on the forward strand.
CCGGACCTGGATTTCCACAGCCGCATCGCCGACGCCACTCACAACGACCTGCTGGCGAACCTGTGCAACATGCTGTCGGTCGCCATTGCCGAAGCGTTGAAGCATTCCAACCAGCGACCGAACCTGCATGAATTGGCGTTGCCACGGCACAAGGCGATTCTCACCGCCATCGAAAACCGTGATGCGCTGGGTGCCCGGCATGCGACGCTGGTGCAGCTGGACGATGCACGCAGTGCGCTGAATGTGGTGCTGGGCGCCGATCCCTCATAAAACACGATCCACTGTAGGAGCCGGCTTGCTGGCGATGGCGTCTGTTCAGACGATAAATATGTTGGCTGACCCACCGCCATCGTCGGAACGCCGCCCGCAGCAAGCCGGCTCCTACAAGGGTTACGTTGATCTTCAGATGTAAAAAGGCCGCAACCCTGGTTGCGGCTTTTTCGTTTCTGGTCTGAACGTCGGCCTTAGCCTATCGCCTCGCCCAATGTGCGGTACCCGGCTACCGCACATCCCTTTCGATTCGGTTTTACGTTGAGGAACCACACATGCAAAGGATTGCATCATGCCCACACCTGCATCACCACCCGCCGCCGCAAGCGACACCGGCATCATCGCGCGGGCGGTTCACACCCGATTCAATACCCGGCCGACCTTACGCTCGCAAACCGCCCGCCTGCTCAAGGACGGCATTCTGGAAAAATACCCGCAACTGGCGTTCGACCCTGAGCGAACCCAAATTGCCCAACCGATCCCGGATGGCGCCTGGCGGCTTACGCTGCTTCTGGACGTGGTACTCGACTACCTGGCCAGCGGCGCATTCCCCGATCTTAGCGAGCAATACGGTCGCAGCTGTTTTTTGACAAACCGTGCCCCCGCGCAACTTACCGTCGACAACACGACATCGCGACTGCCCGACCTGCAAGTGATTGCGCAGGTCATCCGTGAATTACCCGACATTTTCTACATCGGCGCTCAGGAATCATTGACGGCCTGCTGGAACGAACAGGACGAAACCGGCGTCAGCCGCTGGCAATGGCTGGGGAACCTGCTCGCCGGCGTGTTGAAAACATCCGCGACGCGCCTCGCGGCAAGTGATGCCGAGCAGGCTGGGATTCTATTGGAGCTGGCCCGCCAACCCGACAACCGCGAACGCCTTCAGCGTCCTTGGGCCAAAGGTGCAATTGAAGCCTGCACGCTGCAAGTCACGCTGAGCAGAGGCGACATGTCGTTCACACTGCAGGCGCCGGATATCCTGGTGATTTGCGGCGAAACCCATTTGTTGTGCAGCGTGACCGGCAACATCGAATCGTTCCCGTCCCTGCAAGCCTTCGGTGCCGCATGGGGCGCGCGGTTTCAGCAAGACTTCACGGCGGACTCCATCACCTGGAAACGTTTTGTACCGGACGGCAACATCTTTGATACCCAGGCAGCTCTGCTGCTGAACCGGCAACTGGAAGATTTGGAATCGCTCAAACTGCCCGCACGCCAAAGCCTGGCTGACCTTGAAAAGCGTTTTGATGCGATCACCGATATCGCCGCACTGTTTATCGGTAGCAACAACCACCCAACGCACCTTCACGCCCTACAGACAACGATTCCCGAGTGGTTGCAGGGCGCCAGCGCCACAGAGCGCATGGCCTGGCGTAAACACACGTTGTCGATGGCCAGTGTCAAACAGCAGACACAGGGGCGCTCGTTGCCTGACGACGTCGTTGACCTTCGCACGTTCGCCAGAAATGCGCTGCATGAGCAAATGCTCAAAGACCAGCCCTTGGCGCCCGGCTACAAGTCCGATGAACTGGAACTGACCTTTCACGTGCCTGTCGGCGACTTGGGCAGCGGCTACCTCGAACCCGTCAAAATGTCCCTGACCGACCTGGCGATAAAAAACCTGGCCGGCAAACCCAAGGGCCGGATGACCCTTCGTCACACCGAAAACCAGCTGATTCAAGACTGGACCACCGAGGCCTATTTGCTGGATCTGGTGAGCCGCGTTGATGTCGGAAAACATTACCCCGAGTACATAGAAGCGCAGTTGCTTGGCAACAGTCCCGAGGCCAATGAGCGGCTGAGACTCTTCGGCCTGGAACTGAGCCTGCATTTGCCGCTGCGCGCCCTAGAGCATTCGATCAAAGGTGAGCATGGCTTCACCCTCCTGGGCTATCGATATGTCGATGCAGTGTTCCAGCCGTTGGCCGCCGAGCGCATAGTCGAGGAACAGTCCGTCGTCATCAGGCCATTGGCGTTTCAACGCAAGGCCGGGGCCACGTGTGATGTGGTCAGCAACATGTTCATCATCGAGCCAAAAGACTTGAAGTCGGACGGCCCGCATATTCTTTACCGACCGCTGTATTCAGAACCCCTGCACCAATACCCCAGCCGTCAGGACTTGCTGAGGGCCATTGCGCAAAGCGGCCCGTTGCAAACCAGCGTGCTGACCTGGCTGCCGGATCGCGCACGGCCGATCTACGACAACAACGGCTTCACCGAACCGCACATTGTCCACTTCCATGCAGGGGACGAATTCACACTGCCTGAAAAGCCCCAACCGGCGATTCTGGCCGGCGACGAAGCGGTTGGCGACTGGCTCACCGCGCTGGAAGAAGGTCGATTGCTGGCCAGTCTGTTCGTCAGCAATGCACGCACACTGATCGATCTGGCGGATCGGCAATCGGTGTCGAATGCCGAGAGCCGCTGGGCGATCATCCTCGAGGGTGGCTGGCTGGTGTTCAACAACCTGATTCTGCCGTTGTTGCGCGGCCCTGCCATGGTGGTGGGCTGGATGCTGCAAATCGCCCACAGCCTGATCAACGATCTGCCGGCGCTGGACAGTGATGACCCGAAGGCGCGGAATCAGGCTTGGATCGATGTGCTGTTGAACATTGGTCTGTTGGTTCTGCATGTCGCTCGAGAGGAAGCAGCCCCGGCACTTTCCGACAGCGCAGCGACGGCAGTTCCGGATGCCCTCGCCTCCTTGCGCCGTCCTGCGCAGACATTTTCATGGCCCGCCGAATCGACCATTACCCAGGACACTCCGGGCCTGCCCTCCGAGCCGCCGGGCAGTGGCAAGACCCTGCTCGACTTCAACCAGTCGAGTGCACGCGATTCGGCAACCGCCCGACTGTTCAACACGTTACGGGAGGTTCAAGTGCCATGGCCGACACCTCTGCCAGAGCCCGTTAGCACCGGCGTGTTCAAAGGTTTGTACCGGATCGGCAATCTTTGGCACGCCACCGTCGCCGGCCTGCTGTTTCGCGTGAGTATCGTGCCCGGGTTCGGCGAGGTGTATCTGATACATCCGGAGCACCCGGATCATCCCGGCATCAAGCTCAAGACCAATGGAGCGGGCCGCTGGACTCTGGATCAAGGGTTGAAACTGGTTGGCGGCGGGCGCAATTCGAGAATCAGCGCCCAGCGAGAAATCACGCAACAACGCATCAACCTGCTGGAACTCAATCGTCAGGAATTCGTGGATCAGCAAGTACGGGTGCAGAAGCGTGTCGACATCGCGGAAAACCTGATGCAGTTGAAAAAGAACGACGCCACCAGTACAGAGCTCGATCGCGCCACGTACAGGCAACGGTTCGTTGATGAGCTGGACAAACAGACCGAAAGCTACGCCACGCTGCTGGCCGAGAAAAGGGAATTGGCCGAGTTGACCAGATCCGATCCCGATCCTGTGCACTTGTGCAGCCTGTCGGAAAACATCATCAACAATGCCCGCAAACGGATCGTCATCGCTGACTGGGAGCGCGAAGCTGCCGAACGCCAGTATGCGGACTTGAAAAATGGTATCAGGCATTTGCTTGAGGCAATTATCAGCGAGGGCGATGTGGTACTGGATCGCTATTTTGAGTTCATGCGCAAAACCTCAGAAATCAACGAATCCTTGATCAAGTATCTGGATCAGATAGACAGCCGACTACTGGAACTCAAGCAGGTGCCTCGCCTGGGCATCGAGTACTGGAAGCGACTGACCGGCAACAGGCCCGAAGATGAAATGACGGCACTGCGCGTCAAGTGCTATCAGTTGAGTATCTTGCGTCTGCTCAGTCTCAAGGCCCTCGGCACCAGCACCATGGGTGTGCTTGAACACGCCGTCAGCCCCCTGCTGTTGCTATCTCGCTCGCATGCCGAACTGCAAACGGAACACACCTACACCAACAGCGACCGGATCGCCGTTCTGGAGAACCTGGTCGATCAGTACAACAAGTCACAGGACGGTCTTGAGACGATAGGCATTTTCAGCACAGATGAATTGCAGACACACCCCTTCAATCGTCTGCGCGAGCTCATTGACCAGCTGCGTATCGATGCCGAACGACGTCTGGCGGAAGCGCTTCAACTGCTGCCGCAACCGGAGGAACCGTCAACGTCGGCTTCCGGCACCAGGCCGCCGGTGAAACGTCCCTATTCATGGTCCAGTCGCAAGCGGGTGATCAAAACCGCCAAAGGCACATTGATCGGCGATCTTCGCCAACGGGTCGCTCACCAGGAAGGAGACATTGTCGACATCAACCACCCTATTGAAGAAAGGCCATTGGCTTCGTTCCACGAGCATGAACCCAATGTCTGGGTAGAAATCGTCGATGCCAGACCCGCAACTGACAGGGCTCCGCGCCCCTACCAGCTGCTCAAGGGCGATGCCCGCAAGGCGTTGGCCGATGTCGATAAAAACGTGCAGAAGATCGAGGGTTACGCGCAACGCGCCAGTTCTCCCAAGGAAATCGAAGAGCAATTGCAACGCGAGGCACAAAAGCTGATCGGGTACGCCGATGGACTGGAACAGCACGAAAGTCCTCCGGCCAACCGCGAAACAGACGTTTCGCTGATCAGCGGACTCCGCGACAAAGCACACGTCCTCGAGACCAAGGCCACCGAACTTCGCACCCGCATGACTCTCGCTCGACCGCCCAGTAGCGAGGGGGTGGAGTATCTGTTGCGGCGCAATGAAATTTTTGCGCGAATCAATGGCCACCGGGTTCAGCTGAAAACCGGGCGGCGTGACTTCATGCAAGAGTACGCTTTGTTGAATAAAGACAATCAACCCTGGTGGTACGGGCATTTTCACTACGCCAATGCGGATGATGCCAAGGCTGACTACACCCAGGCGCATCTGAAAACCAGAGAGCAACGCTTCGAAACCTACGAATCGGCCATGGCAAAGGCCAAGGATCCGAAGCAGAAAATCGAAATTCATCACGGAATCATCAGCAAGGAACTGGCGAACAGCGATTTTCTACCGCTGCAACCCCGCTGAGTTTTCCAATCACCCATAAAAAAGCCGCAACCCAAGGTTGCGGCTTTTTGGTTTTGCCTGAGGTTTAGTGAGCGAACAACGAGTTGCCCTTCTGCCCCGCCAGTTTCTCCGGTTTGATCAGGAAACGAGCCAGCGCCGGCAGCAGCCACAACGCGCCGAACATGTTCCAGAGCAGCATGAAGGTCAGCATCAGGCCCATGTCGGCCTGGAACTTTATGGCCGAGAAGATCCAGGTGCACACGCCGATCGCCAGGCACAGGCCGGTGAACAATACGGCTTTACCGGTGGACTTCAGCGTCTGGTAGTACGCCTCTTGCAACGGCAGACCGGCACGCAGGAAGCTTTCCAGGCGGCTGTAGATGTAGATGCCGTAGTCCACGCCAATCCCCACGCCCAATGCCACTACCGGCAAGGTCGCGACTTTGACGCCGATGCCCATGAAAGCCATCAGGGCGTTGCCGAGTACCGACGTCAGCACCAGTGGCAACACGATGCACAAGGTCGCCGCCCAGGAGCGGAAGGTGATCATGCACATGGTCGCGACGCAGATGTAGACGAGGATCAGGATGGTCAGCTCGGATTCCTTGATCACTTCGTTGGTGGCCGCCTCGATGCCGGCGTTACCCGCCGCAAGGATGAACTCCAGGCCTTCCTTGTTGTTTTCCTTGGCGAAGTCCTGCACCGCATGAACTGCGCGATCCAGGGTGGCAGCCTTGTGATCGTTGAGGAACACCAGCACTGGCGCCAGGGAGCAACTGTTGTTGTACAGGCCGTCAGCGCGGGCGATGGAGTTGTTCAGCACGTCCGGGTTGCGCGACAGGGTTTCCCATTTCAGGTTGCCCTCGTTCATGCCCTTGATCATCTGCTTGGACACGGTCACCAGCGAGATCGCCGACTGCACGCCCTCGGTGTTCTGCATCTTCCACATCAGTTCGTCGATGGGTGCCATCGCTTCATAGCGCGAGCAACCTTCGGACTTGGTCTTGACCATCACCACCAACACGTCGGAACTGGTGGAGTAGTTGCTGATGATGAAGTTGTTGTCCTTGTTGTAACGCGAATCCGGACGCAGCTCTGGAGCACCTTGATCGAGGTCGCCGATTTTCAGGTTCTGGCTGTACCAGAGGCCGCCACCGAAGGCCAACAGGGCCAACACGATCGATACCGGGGCAACTTTCGGGCTGGCGAAGTTGGACAGCAGGCGCCAGAACGGGTGTTCGCGGTGCGCGTCTTTCTTGCTGCGCTCGACGGCGCGCTTACTGATGCCGACGTAGGAAATCGCCACCGGCAGCAGGATCAGGTTGGTGAACACGATCACCGCCACACCGATGGATGCGCCGATGGCCAGTTCGCGAATCACGCCGATGTCGATGATCAGCAATGTGATGAAGCCCACCGCATCCGCAAGGATCGCGATCATCCCCGGCAGGAACAATTGGCGAAAGGTGCGCCGCGCCGCAGTCAACGCGTTGTCGGCCTCACTGGACTGCAAGGCGATACCGTTGATCTTTTGCACGCCGTGGGAAATACCGATGGCGAAGATCAGGAACGGCACCAGCATCGAGTACGGATCCAGCCCGAAGCCGAAGAAGTGCATCAGGCCGAGCTGCCAGATCACCGCCACCAGCGTCGTGCTCAACACCGCCACGGTGCTGCGCATGCAGTTGGTGAACCAGTACAACAGAATCAGGGTGATGACGAAGGCGACACCGAAGAACATCACCACCATCACCAGGCCATCGATCAGGTCGCCGACTTTCTTGGCGAAACCGACGATGTGAATCTGCACGTTGGGGTTCTGTTTCTCGTACTTGTCGCGGATCTTTTCTTCCAGCTCGTGGGAGAACTTGCGGTAGTCCAGGGCCAGCAACTTGCCTTGGTCCTGCGGGTCCGGGTAGGACTCCAGCAGCGGGATATCGACGATGCTCGACTTGAAGTCGTTGGACACCAGGCGCCCGACCTGACCGGACTTGAGTACGTTGTTGCGCAACAAATCGAGGCTTTGCTGGGAGCCGTTGTAGCTCTGCGGGATCACTTCACCGCCGGCGAAGCCCTCCTCCGTCACCTCGGTCCAGCGTACGCTCGGGCTCCACAACGACTTGAGGCCGGAACGGTCGACGCCGGAGATGTAGAACACCTCGTCGTTGATCTGACGCAGGGTCTCCATGTACTCCTTGGAGAAGATGTCGCCGTCGGTGGCTTCAACCGAAATGCGAACGGTGTTGCCCAGGTTCGCCAGGTCGTTGCGGTGCTCCATCATCTTTTGAATGAACGGATGCTCGAGCGGGATCATCTTTTCGAAACTGGTGGACGGCCGAATCAGCGTCGCTTGCCAGAACAGGAAAATACTCACCAACAGACAGATCACGATCACTGCCGGGCGGTTGTTGAAAATCAGGCGTTCAAGAAACGTCGCCTTGTCTTGGTGATGGCTGCTCAAGGATGTCATAGACCCGCCTTCTTATTATTTGCCCGGCTCATTTGGACGACCCGTTTTTTCCATTCTCTGCACCGGCGCCGGTTGGCGAGGTGACGCGAACGCCGCCCTGTCCTGCCAGAACCAGATTGCCGTCGCCCGCCGCAGTCACCGCAGAAACCGAAATGCGATCCGGACGGTTGAACACGCTGAAGGTTTCGCCGTTGTCGTTGCTGCGGATCACCGAGCCGCCGTTGCCGACGATCACGATGGAACCGTCGTCGAGCAAGGTCGCACCGGACAGGCCGAACTCCAGCGCACCACGGGTGGCTTTCAACTCGACCGGCTCCCAGGTAGTGCCGAAATCGGTGGAGCGAAACAGGTTGCCCCGCAGCCCGTAGGCCAGCAGTGTGTTGGCCTCGGCGGTGCCGATCACGCCGAACAACGAGCCTTCATAGGGGCCTTCGAGTTTTTCCCAGGTCTGCCCCCAGTCGGAGGAGCGGAACATGCTGCCCTGCTCGCCGACGATGAACAGCCCGGCATCCTTGATCGCTGCGATGGCGTTGAGGTGGTACTGGTCTTCGTTGTCCAGGCGGTCGCTGGCGTCTTCCCAGGTCTTGCCGCCGTCGGTGGTGGCCACCAACGCGCCGTAAGCGCCCACGGCAAAGCCGTTGCTGGCGTCCTGGAACCAGACGTCGAGCAGCGGCGATTCGCGTTTCAGGTCTTCATATTGTTTGGTCCAGGTGACGCCGCCGTCCTCGCTGGCGAGGATCTGCGCGTCATGCCCGACGGCCCAGCCGTGTTTGTCGTCGACAAAATAGACCGAGGTCAGCAGTGCCCGGGTCGGCACCTTGGCCTGGGTCCAGGTCGCGCCCTGGTCATCGGAATACAGGATGTGCCCGCGATCCCCGACTGCCACCAGGCGCTTGCCGGCGTGCACGACGTCGAGCATCAGGCTTTTGCTGGCTTTGGCGGATTCAACGGAATAGACAACGTCGGTGGCTGGCGCCGCATTGGCCAGCGCAGGTGCCGACAACACGGCACAGCCCAACAGCGAGAGCGCTGTAGCCAGCAATGCGAATTTGCGCAATGCCGGCGGGCGGCAGATACCCACACCCATGACAGGCTCACTCATAGACCTTCCCCCATTATTATTGTTAGGTCGTTCAACCTTTCAGGGCGCCGTAAGGGGTGCTCATCGGGATTGGATGGTTAGGAGCATAGTCCTGAAACCCGCAATCCAGAGCCCCTTCGGAAGCTGGCTTATCCTATCGGGGTTTGGAAAGGTCTGACAATCGACGCCACGTTATCTTTTGTTAACCTGGGGGGGATGGGGTTTTTCTGAATGTTGGGGTATCAGGTGGGGTGATTTGGGGTTTGTGGTTGGTGTTTTGTGTACATATCCATTTTTGCGGTAACGGCTTCTATTGGTTCCGCTCTTACAGCGGGTCACTTGGAAAAGCGCCAAGTAACCAAGC
>NZ_CATKQM010000067.1:0-8047 GCF_949768225.1 Pseudomonas sp. IT-P44
TCCTACAGGGGGATGCGTACGAAGAAAGAGCCAGGTCGGCTGGCAGGCCGCCTCGCTTTGGCTTTTGCTTGGTTTTTGATTTTGATTTTGATCTGCCCCGTCGGGAGGCCGAGTGGAGGTTCTGCGCAGTGGGCACCGCGGCAAGGATGCCGCGGTAGCCGCCCCCGGCCATGGATGGCCGATGGCGGCGGGCCCACGGAGCAGGACCGGAGCGAGGGCATGGCGAGCATTAGCGAGCCACCGTACGTCAGGGGCAAAGCCTTTTGCTTACTTTTCGGCGTCTGGAAAAGTGAGTCGCTGTAAGAGCGAAACCGTCAGCAGCCGTTACCGCAGCAATGGATATGCACACCATCAAAAAACGCGCCCCACACACAACCTTCGCGGGCAAGCCTCGCTCCTACAGGTTCCAACGCCAAACTCAGGCCAGGCTTTTGCTGACCACTTCAAACACATCGCTGGACAGTTGGCCCGAAGCACGAATCCGCTCCAGCTCCCCTTTCATCAACGCCTGACGAGCATCGTCGTATTTGCGCCAGCGCGTCAGCGGCGCCAGTTGGCGAGAGGCAATCTGCGGGTTGAACCCGTTCAGTTCGATGACCAGATCCGCCAGGAAGCGATACCCCGAACCATCCGCCGCATGGAAGTTGATCAGGTTCTGCCCGGCAAACGCGCCGATCAACGCCCGCACCTTGTTCGGGTTCTTGATGTTGAACGCCGGATGCTGCATCAACTGACGCACCCGCTCCAGCCCACCCGGCAACGTACTGCCCGCCTGAACACTGAACCACTGATCCATGACCAGCGGATTGTCCTTGAAGTGCTCGGCAAAACCGGCCAGCGCCAGGGCTTTTTCTTCTTCGAACGGCGAATTCACCAACACCGCCAATGCCGTCAGGCGCTCGGTCATGTTGTCGCTGGTCTCGAACTGCTCAAGCGTCGCCGCCATTACTTGCGATTGACCACTGAGCATCAGGTACGACAGCGCAATGTTCTGCAAGGCGCGACGGGCAAAGTGCTCGGCTTCGGCAATGTACGGGGTTTGTTTCGACAGATCGCGGTTGGCCTGGTAACGCGACCACAACGCCTCGAACAAACCGTCTGCCAACGCCTTGCGGGCAAACTCGCGAGCGATGTGGATGGCGTCAACATCAGCCACTTCGCTGATCTCGGTCAGATACGCCTCACCCGGCAGCGAGAGCATTTCGGCGACCATTGCCTGATCCAGCGACTCGTCCGACAGCACGGTACGCAAGGCCGAAATCAGGCGCTGATCCAGCACCAGCTTCTCGCCCTTCTGTTGCTGGGCGATCAGCTCTTGCAGCACTTGCACCGACAACTGTTGGCCGGCATCCCAGCGATTGAAACCGTCGCTGTCGTGCTGCATCAGGAACATCAGTTGGTCGCGGTTGTACGGGAAGCTCAGTTTCACCGGTGCCGAGAAGCCACGCAGCAACGAAGGCAGCGGTTGCTCAGCGATATCGACGAAGGTGAAGGTCTGTTCGGCTTCGGTCACCGAAATGACACGCGAGGTGCCCTGGGCGCTGGCTTCGCCGGACAGGCGCAAGGCAACAGGCGCGCCTTTGGCGTCCAGCAGGCCCAATTCAACCGGGATCACGAACGGCAGTTTTTCAACCTTGTCCGGGGTCGCCGGGCAGCTTTGACGGAACGTCAGGCTGTAGGTTTTCGCTGCAGCGTCGTAGGACTCGCTCACCGCCAGACGCGGCGTGCCAGCCTGGCTGTACCAGCGTTTGAACTGGGTCAGGTCGACACCGTTGGCATCTTCCATGGCCTTGATGAAGTCATCGCAGGTCACGGCCTGGCCGTCATGGCGCTCGAAATACAGGTCGCTGCCTTTACGGAAACCGTCGGCACCAAGCAAGGTGTGGATCATGCCGACCACTTCCGAGCCCTTTTCGTACACGGTCAGGGTGTAGAAGTTGGAAATCTCGATGAAGCTGTCCGGGCGCACGGCGTGGGCCATGGGACCTGCGTCTTCGGCGAACTGATGAGTGCGCAGGTAAGCCACGTCCTGGATGCGCTTCACGGTGGCCGAGTTCATGTCGGCGGAGAAACCGGAATCGCGGAACACGGTGAAGCCTTCCTTCAGCGACAACTGGAACCAGTCGCGGCAGGTCACGCGGTTGCCCGACCAGTTGTGGAAGTATTCGTGAGCGACGATCGCTTCGACACGCTGGTGCGCGGCGTCGGTCGCGGTTTCAGCGCGGGCCAGCACGGCGCTGGAGTTGAAGATGTTGAGGCCCTTGTTCTCCATGGCGCCCATGTTGAAGTCGTTGACCGCAACGATCATGAAGATGTCCAGGTCGTATTCGCGACCGTAGACCTCTTCGTCCCAGCGCATGGATTTCTTCAGGCTGTTCATGGCGTGCTGGCACTTGTCGATGTTTTCCGGCTCGACGTAGATGCGCAGCGCCACGTTGCGCTCGGTCATGGTGGTGAAGGTGTCTTCGACGCACCACAAATCACCGGCCACCAGTGCGAACAGGTACGCCGGTTTCTTGAACGGGTCTTCCCAGGTCGCCCAATGGCGGCCGTCTTCTCCAGGACCGCTGGCAATCGGGTTGCCGTTGGACAGCAGCACCGGGTAGCTGTGCTGTTCCGCGACGACCGTGGTGGTGAACGTGCTCATCACGTCCGGGCGGTCGAGGTAATAGGTGATCTTGCGGAAGCCTTCGGCCTCGCACTGGGTGCAGAACATCGTGCCGGACTTGTACAGGCCTTCCAGCGCGGTGTTGGTTTCCGGGTGAATGCGGACGCTGGTGTCGACCGTGAAGCTGGTGCTGGTCGGATGCAGCGTCAGATGGTTCTCGGTCAACTGATAGTCGGCAGCTGTCAATTCGCGGTCGGCCAGGGTCACCGACAGCAGATCGAGTTGCTGACCGTCCAGCACCAGCGGCGGCAGGCCCGGGCCACGCTCAGGGTTGCGGCGCATCACCAGTTGCGCATGGACCAGGCTGTGGTCCTCGAACAACTCGAAGGTCAGGTGCGTCTCGTCGATCAGGTACTCAGGCGCCTGATAGTCTTTCAAATAGATCATCTTCGGTTGTTCGGTGCGCATGCTGGAGTCCTTACTGATGCACGGCGAGCTGATAAGCCGTGTATTTACGAATATTGATCACGCCGGTGTCGAAGATCAGGTACTGGCCCTTGATCCCCAGCAGCGTGCCTTCGGCAATCGGGTTCTTGTCCAGGTTGAAGCTGACGATCTTGGCCGGGTACTGCTCCACCGGATAACGGATTTCCAGCGGCTCGGCATCGCTAATAGTCTGGATCGCCTGCAGACCAAATCGTTCCTGCAAGGTTTGCAGGCCTTCGGCGCAGCTTTCAAACAGCTGATCGCGGACTTCGACAAGGTCCACCGAAACCGCTTCGCCCTTGAGTAAAGCACGCCAGTTGGTCTTGTCCGCCACCTGACTGCGGAACAGGTCTTCGACGAAGCCTGACTGCTGACGGGTCGCAACACGCATGATCGGCAACGCCTGACGAGCGCCCTGGTCGATCCAGCGCGTCGGCAGTTGGGTCGCGCGGGTAATCCCGACTTTGACCCCGGACGAGTTAGACAGATACACGATGTGATCGGTCATGCAGAACTTCTCGCCCCACTCCGGCTCTCGGCAGGTGCCGGCGTCGTAATGGCAGCGCTCCGGGCTCATGATGCAGATATCGCACTGCGCCAGTTTGGTCATGCACGGGTAGCAGTAACCCTGGCTGAAACTGGTTTTGGTCTTGCGTCCGCAATGGCAGCAGTGGATTGCCCCCAGGTATTCCAGACGTACCGTGGTGCCGATCAACGGGTTGACCGGCACTTCGACATCGTCCAGACGAAACGCGTACTGCACGTCGGCCCCGTCCAGGCGGGCCGACATTTTACTGATTGCACCGCGGCCAATCTCGATCAATGGATGGCATCCGACTTGAACAGGATATTCGGCACTTCAATCGACTTCGAGCCACATTCCTGCACGCCCATGTAACCGGTGCGCTGGTCTTCGGGCAGGTTCTGGATTTCCCAGGCGATCATCGCTTGCAGCGACAGTTCGCGTTGTTCGGCGGTGAGTTTGCCACCGTCGGACCATTTGCCGATTTCCACCGCCAGTTTCAGGCTCTGGTAGATATCGGGGGTGATGTTTTTGATCATTTCGTTAAAAGAGGACATCAAGGTCTCCGAACTTACATAACTTTTTTAGGCGGCCAGTTTACGGCGGTTGTACAAACCACCCAACAAACCGGTGAAGCATCCGATGAGTAACCCGCCGACGTGGGCGGCGTTCGCAATTTCACCGAAGCCGATCATCGAGACCAGCCCGGACAGGCACAGCAGCAGCCACACCAGCATCATCACCAGCACCCCGCGAGGCAGGCGATAAGCGCGGTTCGGCGACAGGATCTGAAAGATCCAGCAATGCCCGAGCAGGCCATACAGCACGCCGGACAACCCGCCAAACAAGGTCGGGCCGCTGAAATAAAACTGCGCGTAGTTCGACACCAGGGCGAACAGCAGGGTCAGGCCGATCAGGTTGATGCCGCCTTGACGCGACTCAATGCGTCGCCCCAGTTCCCAATACCACATGCCGTTCATGGCCAGGTGGAGGATGCCGAAGTGGATCAGCATCGGCGTAACCAGACGCCACCACTGCCCCGCTGCCAGGCTGTCGGCCAATGGCGTGAAATGGATGTATTCGCCGACTACCCGAAAATCAAGGAAGGTCAACCAGCGCATCGTGTCGAGGTTTTCGCCCAGCAGCGTCACCGCACCGACGATCAGGCTCAGCAGCAGCACCGCCGCCGTCGCTTTGGCGTGGCGCAATTGCTCGACGAAACCGGGACGCTTCGTGGTTATCGCCACCGGGATGTCCAGTTGCTGATCGGGATCACCCGTCGGAAAACGCTCGTACAACGCACGCACGTCTTCACTGATATTGGCGGGCACCCACAACACCTGCTCGCCCTGCTCTTCGCTGACCCGATGCGGCACCTGCATGCGTTGCAGCAGTTTGACGAACCCGCTCAGATCCACCGCCAGCGGCAGGCGTAAAACGGCCACGGCGCTCATCGCAGTGCCTCCGGCCGTTCGACGTCGACCCAGACGAATTTGTGCGGATCGAGCCGGGTTTCCTGATCCAGTCGATAGGCGACCAGCTTGCCGTAAAGCACCGCGCTGTAATCCAGGCAGGCCAGGTTCGGGCGGATCGGCGCCGGTTTGCCGCTGCGCCAGTAGTGGCCGACGAACAACAAGGGCTCGTCAACGCCATAACGCAGCAAGGTGTTTTTCTCGGTGGACGACAGCGGCGTCCGGGCCACGGGTTCCGGTAAAGCGTCAGGCTGGAACACGATGTCTCCGTAGGTTTGCGGGTCGTCTTCCCAGAATTTGGTCCGGAAGAACGAGCGCGTCAGGCCATCGCCGCTGGTCATGGTCAACCCGTCAGGCAAGCGCATGTCGGTGCCGCGCAGCAAACGGTCGAACACGGTGCAGGCAAAACTGCCCGGCACGGCCGAGGCCTGGAGGAAATGTTCATCGACGCAGCCGTCGTGAAACAGAGCGCGTAGCGGCTCGATCAGGCCCGCATCCCAGCAGGCGTGGACCACGCGGAAACGCCCGGCATCCACAAACAGCGGCAGTTCGTAGAACCATTGCTGGAAGTCATGCCAGTCCGCGGGATGGTCTTCAAACTGGGTCAGGGTTTCACCCAGCAGGCGCGCATGACGCGGCGTGTGTTCACGGACAAATTGCTTGCCGCTGCCCGGCGGCGCTGGCGTGCTCCAGCCGAGTGCGTTGAATTCATGGTTGCCCATGATGCACAACGCCTGGCCGGCCTCGACCATGTCGTGGACGATGTGCAGCGCCTCGCGAATCCGCGGGCCGCGGTCGATGATGTCACCGACGAACACCGCCATGCGCGACGGATGCCGCCAGACGCCGGCCTGTTTGTGATAACCGAGCAGGTCGAGCAAGTGCTCAAGGGTCAGGGCGCAACCGTGCACATCACCGATAAGGTCATAACTTCGCGCGGGATCGAGCATCAGTCGCCTCCACCCCCCAACTTGCTGCCCCAGCCGAGTTTGGTCCGGCAGACTTCGTAGTAGTTGTGGTCAAGCGGATGAATCAGCCGCAGCTTCTGCGCTTTCTTGCTCACGGTGATGGTGTCACCCGGCGCGCAGGTGAAGTGGTTCTGCCCGTCACAGGAGACTTGCGGGTAGATCTGCATATCCTTGGACACGACGATTTTCAGCTCACTGTTGCCATCGACCACAATCGGTCTACCCGACAAGGTATGGGGGTACATCGGCACAATCACAATAGCGTCAAGTTTGGGGTGCATGATCGGGCCGCCCGCCGACAGCGCGTACGCGGTCGAGCCGGTCGGCGTGGAGACGATCAGGCCGTCGGCCTTCTGGCTGCAGACAAACTGGCCGTCGATGTACAGCTCGAACTCGATCATGCGCGTCGATTTGCCGGGGTGCAGCACCACATCGTTCAGCGCATCGCCCTGGCCGATGGCCTCGGCGTGGCGGCGGACTTCGGCTTGCAGCAGGAAGCGGTTTTCCACCAGATAGTGGCCGTCGAGTACTTCGGCGACTTTGACTTCCAGTTCATCGGGGCGAATATCGGTCAGGAAACCGAGGCTGCCACGGTTGATGCCGAGCACCGGAATATTGTGTCGGGCCAGTGCGCGTGCGGCGCCAAGCAGGCTGCCGTCACCGCCGACCACAATCACCATGTCACAGACTTCACCGAGCATCTTGCGCGATGAAGTTTGCAGGCCATGACCCGGCAGGACTTCAGCGATGGTGTCTTCGAGGATCACGTGCAGGTGACGATCGAGCAGAAACCGTTTCAGTCGGCGGACGGTATCCAGCACCTGCGAACTGCCCAGGCGACCGATGATGCCGATATTACGAAATTGCTCCATGGTGCCCCTACGGTTTGCGACGGCGAAAACCACGATTATGGGCGAAAGCGCGGGATAGACAAAATCCTTTCAGCCACAAGGGCGCACTCAGGTTTAGGGCTATGCTCGCAAGATGATCCTATTTCCCGATTTGCTGCAGTTACCCCACCAGTTGCGCCACCCCGAGGTCCGCGACCTGGCCTGGGTCATCCTCGCGCCGCCGATGCTGGAGGCCACGCCGTGGCCGCAACGCCATCCACTGGCCGGCAGTGACTGGGTGCAGGCACCGGAACGGCTGGAACTCTGGCTACGGCAACTGGATCACGACAGCTACGACTTGCTGCACTGGCTGGCCCAGGCCCGGACCCGGCGCCTGGGTCTGTATTACGAACGGCTGTGGCAATACGCCGTGCGCCATGCACCAGGCATCGATCTGATTGCCGCGAACATGCCAATCCGTCGCGAAGGCCACACGCTGGGCGAACTGGACATGCTGCTGCGCGATCGCGACGGCGTGCATCACCTGGAACTGGCGATCAAGCTTTACCTCGGCCCACAAAATGGCGCGGGGCATAACACCGCGCAATGGCTGGGGCCGGGCTGCCACGATCGGCTGGACCGCAAACTGGCGCACCTGAGCCAGCATCAGCTGCCGATTTCCGCGCGACCGGAGAGCCGCGAGGTCCTGGCGGCGCTGGACATCCAGCAATTCAGTGCGCATTTGTGGCTGGGCGGCTATCTGCTTTATCCGTGGCCGGGGCAATCCGAAGCCCCGAGCGGTGCGCACCCACAACATCTGCGCGGTAGCTGGCTGCATCAAAAGGACTGGAATGATTTTGTCACGCAGCGCCCGTTCGGTCGCTGGCAACCCCTGCCCCGCCATGCCTGGCTGGCGCCGGCGCGCTATCCGGCCGAGCAGACGTGGAGCACGCAACAGCTGCAAGCGTGGCTGAGCGATCTGGAACCGCTGGCGCCGGCGCAGTTGCTGGTGCGGTTGATCGAGAATGCGAATGGGGAGTGGGAGGAAGCGGAGCGGTTGTTTCTGGTGGCGGATCTTTGGCCGAATGTGCCGGGCAGTGGTTAGTTTTGTAGTGGCTGGACCGGCCCCTTCGCGGGCAAGCCTCGCAGCAACACAGGAA